>NZ_JBQKUP010000028.1:0-176372 GCF_052156535.1 Nitrospira sp. T9 | reverse complement strand
GCGAAGTCTCCTTGGGCTTGAAGGGTTTGGGCAAGATTATTCATGGAAGTGAGCGTGGCGGGGTGGTTTTCCCCAAAAGTGGATTTGGCTAAGGTCAAAACTTCATTTCGCAATTCTTTAGCTTTCAGTAAATTTCTTTGGTCTAATAAAGTTAAAGAAATAGCAGTTTCAATTTGTTGAATGGATGTAACTGGATTCTGCTCTTTCCCTTGCTTTGCCAAAGATATTGCTCCCTCTAAGAGTGCCATGGCATTTTCTGGATTGGAGCGAAAGTTGGTCTCGGCGATAGATAATAGGGTTTCAAAAACGGTTTCAATTAACGTATTGGGAATTAATTTTTCAATGAGATTAAAGGCTTTTCTAACTGCCTTTTCTACCTGCTTTTTTTCGAGACTCTCCTTGGCTTCTCCACATATTTTAACTATTTCCCGCTCTGCTCGGGTTTCCTCCAGAGATTGCCAGGGGGCATCAAGTTCTACGAGACGTTCAACGAATGCCTCGTAGCTCCTTTTTAAAAGAATGCGGGATTCACTTTTTTCAATTTCTACAGCAATAGGTTCCCCATATGCATATTCAGCAACATGTTGAAGAAGAACTTCGTTGAAATATTCGGTTAAGTCGTACATACTATCTCCGTACAACTCACCGAATAAATTCTCAAATAAAGGCTGGAATGGGGCTGGGCTTTCCAGTCTGGAAGTGGCCTCGAGTTCAGAGGCAAATTCGCCAAATCTCCAAAACTCCAATTGTTTAGGTCTGGTCATCTCAATTCTCGAGGGTAATGGGAAAACCGTGAGTGGTCGCCAATCCTCTGAGTTTTTTCTATAAGCTACTGCTTTTCGAACTAGTTCTCGAAGTCCATCTAAGTTTTGATTATTGGGTGTGAAGACAACGATGAGTTTGTCAGGCAAGAGCATGGTACAGATGCCGCTTGTATCCGTGATTCCTGTTCTTGAATCGATTAAAACGTAATCAAACTGATCGCGAAGGAAATCTACCAATCCCGTGAAAAGGCCTATTGTCTCAGTAAAAAAAGTTTCCCAAGGAAATGTGCTAGCATTTTGGGGATATTCTGAATCGAACCGTCCAGCTTTTACAAAAGATAAGCCTGGAATTGTTGTTTCAACGAGGTATTGTCCAACGTTGATTGATTGAAGGATTTCATTTGTCTTTTTTTGATTTCCAATTGAGTCGGTTGGATCAAATTTCGATTTTTGATTATTTAGTTCCAGAAAAAGATCGAGCCAACCTTCCTTAATTGAGAATTTAATTTTGGAGGTTTCCGAAATGTAAGGGAGGAAAAATCTATGTAGCCCAGGTGCTTCAAAATCCCAATCAATGGCAAGCACCCGTACCGGCCTTTGCTTATCTTGATTATTGTAATTTCTAGCCAAAAGACAGGCAGTGTTTGCAAGCGCCATCGTTCGTCCAGTTCCGCCCTTATAGGAATAAAACGTAATAATCTTTCCAGGGTTTTTATTCTTCACAGAAATCCTCTATCTTCCTGGCATCTGGGGCGGTAAATTTAAGGGGGAAACCATTTCAAGCCAAGGCATGATCTCTTCGCTCGGGGGAAATCGAAAAGTAGTGCAATCACAAACATCGAATGCCTTTGTCCTTAGGGCTGCGTTATGACGCTCTAAAATGGATTGGCACAAAGCGTTTATCTTTTCTTGGAATTTTCTTTTTCTTAAATCAGATTCTACAACGATGGTTTCAAAGTTTTCATATTGTCGAAAGTTGGCAATTTCTTCAGGTAGATAGGATAATCCACGGAAAATAACGGGGAAAATTAATCCACAATTCCGTAGATCGTTTCCTAAGGTATTGAGGCGCTTTTGTTCGAGTTTAAGCATGGCATGATATTCCTGGGCGCAATAGGGATGCTTAGGGTCAAAATGGTTTGGTGAGAAGAACATAATCATGCTGGAGCTTCGACAAAGTTGATAGGCCAATTCTTCATTAAACTGGTCTCCAATCTTTGAACCGTCTTCATCGAAATAAATGGGATTATTGGGTAAATACCATGTTAAATGCTTTCTTAAATTTTGAACGAAAAGCTGAACAAATTTATGTGAATCAGGATTATCCGTATGGCGGTAACTGATAAAACATGCGTTAATTTTGTCACTCATTTCAAATTCCACTCATTAGAAAAGACATTCAATTTTTAAAAGCCTTCAGTAGAGCCAATGATAGCCGCTTCTTTTTCAATTGGGACCTTAAATAGATTCACTAATAAAAACAAGCAAAAGAAAAAGGCCGAATGAATCGCAATTTTTGATTCATATTCAAAATATTATCTCAGTTAAATTCCATATATTGTGCTTAGCCTTCGTCTGTAAAATTACCATTTTTAGTGTGGCATCGTAATAGACATAGACTGAGTCCCAACCAGGCCCATTTTCATTTAGTGGCTAACCCCGAAAATAAAGAAATACGTTATCTATGAATAGCCCAACTCATGGCAAATGGAATCCACTTCGGATCGGACACCGGGGTGCGGCGGGCCATGCGCCTGAGAATACGCTGGCTGCTCTGGAACTGGCGATTAAATATGGTGTCGATATGGTCGAGTTTGATGTCCGGCGAACGGCAGATGGAGCCCTGGTGCTCCTTCATGATGATTCGGTCGACCGGACGACAAACGGGGTGGGGAAAATTGAAGAGTTATCGCTAAGCGTACTTCGGGCATTGGATGCGGGAAGGGGCGAGAGGGTTCCTCTACTTGAAGAAGCTCTCGCCTGTCTCAGTGGACGGGCCGGTGCCATGATTGAACTAAAGGTAAGGGGAATTGCCGCTGACGTCTGCGCTTTGGTGAAGGCCGCTGACTATCAGGGGACAGTGATTTATGCCTCGTTTTTTCATGAAGAACTGTTACCGGTGAGAAGGTTGATAGGAGATGCTTTCACATTGGCGTTAATCGAAGACGTGCCCATACCTTACACGGCCTTTGCCACCGCCGCTCAAGCGACCCATGTGGGAGTGGCGTTGGATGCTGTGACGCTTTCGCTTGTAGAGGCGTTTCAGGAGCAAGGTATTAAGGTGTTTGTCTATACGGTTGACGAGCCTGATGATATTGCACGGATGAAGCGGCTGGGGGTCGATGGAATTATTTCTAACTTCCCCGATCGAATCTAGCCGGTCTTGCGCCAAAGAGCCTTTTCAGAAAAATCCTGGTTCTCCTAGTTTGACACCAGAAAATCATAATGACCGACCAAGCCATCCGAAATCTCTCCCGATGTGTCGGGGGCATAGTCCACGATCACCCTCTCTAAATCGATTGTGGTGAGCCCGGCATCCAGAATGACCACATCCATTGGCAGTAATTTCTGGTTCAGTTCATTGTTTGGGATTTGGTCGCCACGGAAATAGAGCTGTGTGACCAGCTTCGGGTGCCCTGGAGGGAACAGTTGAAAGTGCAGGTGGGAAGGGCGGTACAGTCCGGCTTCCAGATCGATGGGGTAAAAGCCGGGTACAATGGTTTTGAACCAATAGTCTCCCTGCTCATTGGTGACCGCCCGTCCCCAGTATTGAAAATATGCATCGTACGTCCGGTGAATGATTTCTCCGGTCGTGGGATGGGGAAATTTCAACATACCGTCATCCTTTTTGTGGTTGTATCGGCCGGAGGCTGAGGCACTCCACATGATGATCACCGTGTGAGGTATTGCCTTTCCGGTTTTTGCGCTCAGGACTTTTCCTTTCAGATAGATGACCTGTCCTTTGGCTTTTCCCCTGCGGCCTTTGACAAACGTGAGATCCTGATCGTTCGCCTGACTTATGGGAATGCCGATCCCGTGGTTTTCGCGAATGGCATCTATCGGGTCTCCCTCGTCGGGGAAAAATGGCCCCAGGGATTGACGCGGAGTAGGTTCCTTGAGTATTTCTGCAAGGCTGGAGGAGCTAATGAGGCCTCCAGCTAACAAGCCGAAGATGCCCATACCCCGCTTTAACAGGGTTCTTCTGGACAAGTTATGAGGGTCTATTGTCATATGGATTCCTTCTCCAAATATGGAAGTGGCAGGACTATAGCAACCGTAAGGCTGATGGCCGACGGGTGACAACTCTGGACCGTGGATGGACCGTTCGCTTCTTCGGTCATTTTTTCATATATTCTCCCTACTTTCAAATACCACATGTTGCAGGATGTAGCCTTTCACGATGAAGGGAGTGTGCGGTATGTTGTCCCAGAATAACGGAAGGTGTCATGGGTCCAATCGGCTTCGTCTCTTCCGTGTGGTGTCCCTGAAATCTTTACTCTCTATTGGGGAATTCTTGATCCCCTCGTTTTTTTCGTTGCCGTGACTGAGCCACCTTGCAAAATATGTGTTGGAGCATGGCCGTTCACGGATCATTTTGTTGTCGATTGTGGTCTGACCAGAGCGTTTGTGTTTGAGGACCAGTTTTTTGCGGGCTGGACCGTATTGGTGTTGAAAGACCATGCTTCAGAACTGTTTGATTTATCCAGAGTTGCGCGCGGCGTGTTGATGGAGGAAATCACCCACGTGGCGCAGATACTGACACAAGTATTTGACGCGAAGAAGATCAACTATGAACTGCTCGGAAATCAGGTGCCTCACATCCATTGGCATCTGATTCCAAGGCTCAAGACCGACCCCGATCCGTTGAAACCGGTGTGGTGTGTGCCGCATGAGCCTGTTCGGCTTTCCGCTGAACAGCTGTCCGATCGGGTCCATCTTCTTCGGTCGGCTTTGCGCATCGATCCCAACCAACCCCTGTAGTTTGCTCAGCCTAGTGAGCGTGAATTTCAGCTTACCTCGTGGCGCTTCCCGTGTTATTGCTCTGTTGCCCTTCCGTCCTTTCTCGCTTCAAAACCTTCGTTTAGAGTAGATTAGGAAGATGCCGATTCCGGCTCCAGTGAATCGATGAGAAATCGCGGTGGCGCCGGGGGACTCGTTTCGAGCTGTTTATATTGGCAGGGAGGAATGTCATCCTTCAGCCGCCTCAGGAGCGTGGGAACTTTCATCTTTGGAGGAACATCACACAACCAGACGTGCATGCCGGTTTCCAATTCTTCAAAGTGTCGTTTCAGAGTAAATCCTGGTTTTTCCATGAAATAAGCAGAAAGAAACCCCGTGATGCCCTGTACCACCCAGGAATGCTCTTTCACATATCGATAGCTCACCCGAATTTCTACCACCTCAAGCATGCCTTGATCTCCCTGTGCGGTCGAATAAACCCTATTTGAAGTCATACCCTAACAATAATGGCGTCTCTTGGGAAATTGAGTAGAGCACGTGTGAATTTTTTTTTGTCTTGCCAGACATGCCTTGCCTTGTCCCCCTCCTTTCCTCTCATGCCGGATTTTTTATCAAGCATCCCGGTTGATTTCCGGCTCTCCATTTGAGCCCGTCGCGTCTTCTACGGATGGATAGTCGTGGGGATACCAGATCGGTAAGCCTTTGAATCATCGGAGAGTCAATGGAAGGGGAGACAATTTACGGCCTGCGGTTAATTTGGCAGGGGAGGATAGGGAGCAGGAGTATGCTGAAAGGGTAGGAAAGAGGGACGGATATGCACCTGATAGTGAATAGATCCGCCCCCCATTCTCAATTAAGGCTTAATCGTGCTTTTCGCCCTTGCCGTGTTTGCCTTTTTTGTCACAATCTTTGCCATGTTTTTTTTTGTATTCCTTCATCTTTGCTTCCCGTTCTTCTTGCATTTCCTTCCATTTCGCTTGTTGTTCCGGCGTCAGTTCGGCCTCAATTTTGCCCATGGCCTGATGGCGCATGTCTTTCATTTGTTGGTGAAGCCCCTCCATCTTCTGGTGCTTCTCCTCAAGGATGGGGAGGATCTTGTCCTGTTGTTCTTTCGTCAGATCCAACTTCTTCGTGAGTTTCTCCAGTTTGGATTTTGGATCATGACTGTAACCGTGACCATCTCCATCGGCCCAGGCTGCTGCCCCAGACAGACTCAATGCGGCTGTCAGCATGAAAAGCCCCATCATGCGCGAGACTGTTTGGATTGTTCCCTCATGGATCATGCGGCGTTGACTTGTCCGATTCATTCCTACCTCCTGTGTGAAAAACAGTAATTGAAAGGGTTAGTCCTTTAGTATATCAAATGGAAGTGTGTCTCTGCTTTGCCTGTGGCTAAAGCAGGGAAGGAAAAAAATTCCCTAAAGCGTGTGTATTTCATTGTTAGGTGAAAGTCTTCACAATTCTGGTTACGGTCATGTTTAAGAGAAAGATGATGCGAATGTTAAATGTAACGCCGGCAGTGTGTGGACTGACACGTACAGGGCAGTTCCCCGTTATGGTGCGAGTCGCCATAGTCGAGCGTGAGTTCGGTTCCGGCCTTGATCGGGTGCAAGGCATAAAACTCTGCCCGTTCACCTATGATGCGCATAAAGGTATTGGGTGTGCAGGAATGGTTGATGAACCGGAATCCTGTTGTCTCTGCTGCCCCATCGATCGACTTCCCATTATTCACTTCGACGATGGCAATCCACTTTTGAGTTTTGGCGCGCCTTCGTCCTTCTCGTTGGGTAATGCGTTCTCCCTCATACTCTCCGATTTTTTGTCTGGGGCGCAATGGCACCTTGGTGAATAGGCCGCGGCCCTCAATGCCACTGGGTTTGACTTCCATCGGAACGGGCCATCTAGTTTTGCGGGCCGAAGCTCGATTAGTTGGGGGCATTCGAAGAGTAGAGCAAGAAGCAATACGTTGGTATATTTTTAGGCTGACGGATTTCAGCGAACTGTACAAAATGGGAAGTTGGTGAGGCAAGGATAGAGGAGAGATGAAGGGAAAGGAGAGGCGGCATGTGATTTTCAGCGAAGCTCATTCATTCGATCGGACGAAGCCGCAGGAGGTCTGATCATTCTGGGAGATACCGGCGGATAAACAGGGGATGTCTCAGGGTCAATCACCGCCCAGGAAGGCATCCTCGTCATGTTCCGGCATGAGATCCTCTTCTTCCTCGATGCCTAATCCGCCCTGAAACGATTCCCGGATGGCGATCACGTGTTGATGTGAGGGAGTGCCTTCAATTTGTTTTCCGAATCGATCGAGGAACCGATTGCAGAGGTCCAGCCCAAGTTGAAAATAACGGGGCAGGGGGCCTTCGGTGACTTGCTGCCAGGTAATGTAAATGAGGAACTCCTGCAGGTGTCGGGCCTGTGGAAGCTGTGCCCCCAATTCCTGAAGAGTATCAAACGCGTGCTTGGCTTGTGGGCCTTGGTCGGTGGAAAATATCGCCTCCGTTTCTAAAATGTCCGATTCCAGATCGCCAAGTTCTCCTTGCTCTTCAGCGTGTTGTAGCGCATGCAGGGCAGCGATGGCTGGATCAAAATTCATGGGAAACGCCTTTGTCGGTGGACATGAGATATCTGAACGTCGAGGGAGTGTAGCAGATCCATGATAAGTTTGCGTACCCAAAATCTGGCGAGGGGAAACGAAATCTTTAGAGGAACCAGACTGTCTAGCTGAGCCATGATGGGTTGATGTAGGTTACGAATGAAATAGGGAGTAGGATCAATGGTGAATGCACAGTCCGGTCAACACTATCCGTTGTGGGAGGCATTTTGCGGGGCCCGGCTGGACTATGTTCGGATCTTGGCTGAGACGGTGGAGCAGAGTTTTCTCCGGCGGGATACGACTCATCCGACCTTCTGTGGGTGTATCGATTGGCATTCCAGTGTTCATGGCGCCTACGCCTTATTAACGGCTTCGCGGCTGACCGGACAACCTCGCTGGGCTGAAATAGTCGATGCGGCACTCTCGCCTGATTGTCTGGAGGCCGAATTGGCCTCACTCAGGAACGGAGAACTCAATCATGAAATACCCTATGGCTTTTCTTGGTTTTTGAAACTGGCCCTAGAGCGGGAGCAGGGGTGGGGGAAGATAGACTTGTTACCGTTGGCGGCAGAAATTTCCACACATTTGGAACAATGGATTTTTTCTCTTCCCGCTGGAGAGGTCATTTGTCATTTGAAACAGAGGAACTATGGTAATTTGTCATGGGCGTTGCTGAATTTGTGGAATTGGAGTCAATGGAAGGCCGACCAAGTTTTAATCGAAAAACTTCTTAGGTTTACACGAATGTGGGTTGTCCTTCTTGATGAGACCTTACCTCCTTCATATGACAACGTGACGAATGAGTTTTTTGCGGCCTCTCTGCAACGGACCAGAACCATTTTTACGATTCTTTCCAAAGAAGAATCTTGGCGATGGTTTGAGTCATTTTGTCCAGACGGCTTTTCTATGGAACCGATCCCCACAGCTCCCACGCCACATTCCGCAGGACTCAACTTTAGCCGTGCTTGGGCATTCTGGACGCTCTTTCAATCCACTCGGAACCTGGCATTTCGTGACTTATACGTCAATCATATTGTGACGCATATGGAGATGCCCCAGTATTGGCGGGATGATTATCGAAAACACGGCCATTGGGTGCCCCAATTCGGTATTTATGCGATTGCGTTAAGCTTCGATGAGGCACCGCTCTAAAACTGCAGACCTTTAACAGGGAAAATGTGGTTATCCGCCGCCACCAATTCTAGCCAGAGCCGATTCAGGAGAAATGAGATTTCGTTGTAATCCGAGGCTCTTGGTATCCAACCCTATGGCAAGGCCTAATAGTTGGGGAAGATGGAGAATCGGGAGATCGATAGAGGCCTGTTCTTGGCTGGCAGCTTTGGTCTGCATGCCGTCGAGGTTGAGATGGCAGAGCGGGCAGGGGGTAACCATGATATCGGCTCCGTGTGATTTCGCATCCCGCGTATGCGTGGCGACCATCGTGAGCGAGTTTTTTTCATTAATGGTCAAAATGGGAAATCCGCAACATCGGGTTTTCCCTGGAAAGTTCACGACCTCCGCTCCTAATATTTCGATGATCCGTTCAAGGGATTTTCCTCGATCGGGATGCCGGTCGAATTCCAGCGCATTGGTCGGCCGTTGAATATAGCACCCATAAAACGGCGCGGCACGAAGACCCGATAAGGGACGGGTGATGTGGCGTCGCAAAGTTTCCTCCCCCACGTCTTCCAGGAGAATCCACAAAAAATGTTTGATCGTGGTGGTTCCCCGATAGGTCAATCCTTCCTCTTGGAGCAAGCCGTTAATTTCCTGAAGATAGTGCGGTTGAGTCGTGAGACGATGGTTGGCCTGGCTCATCACGCCCTGGCAGGTACTGCAGATGGTCATGATGGGGAGACCTTGTTGTTCGGCCAGCGCAAAGGTGCGGGCATTCAGCGCATCGCCCAGCCGCAGGTCTTTTTCCTGCAACACACCCGCACCGGTACAGGAGGCGGTGGTCATTTCCGCGAGTTCGATTCCCAATTTGGGATAGACCTGCATGACGGATTGATACAATTCGGGGCAGGCTCCCTTTGAGACGCACCCGGGAAAGAAGGCATATTTCATCGCTCTCCCCCTTCCGTATTTCTTGCAATATCAGGAAGGAAAGGTTTGTGCCCAGAAATACATGAGATGGTTTTGGCAGATGTCATCGTTTCATCCTGACCTGTTTAAAGAGCCGTTGGATATGTTGGATTCCCGGAATCGGCCGGTGAAGCGGACCCGAGAGAGGGACTTTGCCTTTAAAGACCGATTGAACAACCATGGGGATCATACCGAGTAATCGGCCAATATTTTTAAGGCCGAAGGTTCTGATCGCCAGCATCGGTTCGTCAAGAATTCCCTTGTGTTTGATGATGTCCGAAAATACCTCGGCATGGCGGGAGCCACAAGTCGCAGGAACTTTTTCTTCCAGACCTTTTGCCCGCAACGCCATGATTCGGTCCATCGGGCCTACCCCTTTGGGGCAGACCTGAATACATTCCATGCAGCGGGTGCAATCCCACATGCCGCCCGCCTGATTGAGGGAAGTCAGTCGTTGGAAAGTCGCCGCATCCCGCGGATCGGCGACAAATCGATAGGCTTTCGCCAGGGCAGCAGGCCCGACGAATGTCTTATCGACATCCAAGACCGTGCAGTCGGAGACGCAGGCGCCACACATAATGCAGCTCATGACCCCGGAGAGGTGGCTCATGGATTCCGGGGAGGCGGTGTATTCAGCGGTGGGAAGCGGCCCTTCCGGTTGGAGCCACGGCTGAATCTGTCGAATCTTTGTCCAGAATGGGGCCATATCCGTGACCAGATCTTTAATGACCGGCATGTTATTCATGGGTTCAACCTGGATTGTCCCTCCTTCCGAGGAGACCGAAATCATTTTGGTTTTACAGGCCAGTGTGGCGTGTCCGTTAATGCGCATGCCGCAAGATCCGCAAATGGCTCCACGACAGGAACAACGAAGTGTTAAAGAATCATCAATGGTTTCCCGGATTTTAATGAGTCCATCGAGGACACTGTCGGAAGGATCGATTTCCAGGTCATATTCCTGATAGTACGAGGAGGGATGATCGTGTTCAGGATTAAAGCGGCGTATGCGAAGAGTGGTGTGCATCAGTGGGGGTGATTCCTCGGCTTATGTTTATAGTATACCTCCTTTAGGCCGTTACCGGGTGGCTTGGCAACTCTAAAATGGTTCCAAAGAGGCCATAATGCGCATTTTGACTTCATTAATAGACGCGAATTTGAGGTTGCCATTGGGTGATTCGCACCGGTAAATAGTCGACGTGTGGAGGAGCATCGGGTCTATGATACAACAACACATGTTTGAGCCAGTGTTCGTCGTCCCGATCAAGATAATCCGTCCGGAAATGGGCCCCACGGCTTTCCTGTCTGGTGAGCGCGCCCACAATGATGGCTTCTGCACAGTCCAACATAAACCCCAATTCCAGTGCCGCGATCAATCCGGTATTAAACACCTGCCCTTTATCCTGGATGGTGAGGTCGGGCCAACGGGCTTTTAATTGGGTGATTTGGTGGAGGGCGGTCTCCATGCCTTCCTCCTCACGAAAGACCGACACATGCCGGTTCATGGTGGTGCCCATTTCCAGCCGCAGCGCAGCCGCTCGTTCTCCCGGTCCTTTCCGTGACACGATGCCGGCCACCAGGTGTTTGTCTGCGTCCATCGCGCTGTCTGAAATGGTGGGAGAAGGGAGTGTGTTGGCATACTCCGCGGCACATGTTCCTGCCCGTCGGCCAAATACCACGGTGTCCAAGAGAGAGTTCGCGCCAAGCCTGTTGCCGCCATGCAAGCTCACGCAGGCAGTTTCTCCCGCAGCGAAGAGGCCCGGCACGCCGGTCCAGTGGCCCTGGACATCCCAACATCGGCCTTCGGTATCGGTTTTGATGCCCCCCATTTGGTAATGCATGCCCGGTCGGATGGGTAACGGCTCTTCGGCTAAATCGATATTGGCAAACGTTTTGGCTTCGGCATAGATTTGTCCGAGACGATCCTGAAGAAAGGCCCGTCCCAAATGCCGGCAGTCGAGCAGGACGCAGCCTTTGATGCCACGCCCTTCATTGATTTCAATTTGTTCCGCCCGGGAGACGACATCCCGTGAAGCCAGCTCTAGCATATTGGGCGCATAGCGTTCCATGAAGCGCTCCCCCTTGCTGTTGAGAAGATAGGCCCCTTCTCCTCTGGCGGCTTCTGTAATCAGTAGGCCCTTCCCCTTCAGGGTCGTCGGGTGATATTGCACCATTTCCATATCCATTAAAGGCGCCCCGGCACGGTAGGCCACGGCCATGCCATCCCCCGTACAAATCAAGGCGTTGGTGCTGGGTTCGTACACCCGGCCTAAGCCGCCTGTGGCCATGATCACGGCTTTGGCTCGAAATAGCGCGAACGTCCCTGTACGAATTTCAAAGGCCACCATTCCGGCACACCGTCCCTGGTCGTCTTTCACGAGGGAGGTCGCAAACCATTCTTCGTAGACGGGAATTTTTGCCTGCAGCGTTTGTTCATACAGCACGTGAAGCAGCGCCTGCCCGGTAAAATCGGACACAAAAAAAGTTCGTGCCCGTTTTTGTCCACCGAATCGACGCGTCCCGAGCTGGCCTTCCTCGTTTCGGTTAAAGATGACCCCCATATGCTCCAAGGCGATAATATCCTGGCCGGCTTCTTGAGCGAGGACCTCAACGGCGTCCTGGTCGCTCAGATAATCACTGCCTTTCACCGTTTCAAAGGCATGGTCCTCCCAGTGGTCCCCCCGGTCGGTCAGAGCGGCGTTAATGCCGCCTTGCGCGGCATTGGAATGACTGCGCACCGGATGGACTTTCGTCATGATGGCCACTGAAGCCCCTTGGTTATGCGCGGCGATAGCAGCCCGCATTCCCGCCAGACCGGCCCCAATGACGAGCACATCATAAGAAAAGGAAGAGTTCATTATTTTCAAGCAAAAATACGTGGCACAAAGATTCTTACAGCGATGACGTCGGTCGGGGATGTGACCTGATTAACGGGTTTCACGTGTTTCCACTGATTGATATGCACGATGGCGGGGTCCCTCATAAATCTGGTCAGGCCGGAATAGGTGATTATCCTGATATTGTTCAAAGCAGTGCGCTAACCACCCGGCCACCCTGGCCATGGCAAAGACCGGAGTGAATAAATCAGTGTCGATGCCCATTCGATGGTAAATAATCCCGGAGTAAAAATCCACGTTGGGCCGTATGCCTTTGGATCCCACGCGTTTTTCCATTTCCTGTTCAACCGCTCTGGCTAGCGCAAACAAGGAACTGCCATCCGGTCGGGTATCCAATTCTTGGGCGAACTCTTGTAACACAGTGGCGCGTGGGTCTTTGACCTTATAAATGCGATGCCCGAACCCCATAATTTTTTGCTTTAATGAAAATTTCTGGTCCAGGTATGCAGGAATAGCCTCAAGGGTTCCTATCTCCTCCAGCATGTGAATGACCGCCTCATTAGCGCCGCCATGTAGTGGGCCCTCCAGGGTGCCTATGGCAGAGGCGATTACCGTAAACGGATCGGCGAGTGTGGAGGCCGTCACCAGTCCGCTGAATGTCGAGGCGTTCATGGTGTGTTCGGCATGAAGAATCAAACAGATATCGAACATCCTGGCCATGTCGGGAGCAGGAACTTTTTCGGTGAGCATGTACAGAAAGTTTTCGGCGAAGGACAGGTCGTCACGCGGTTGTATCTGCTCATCACCATGACGCAGCCGGGCAAACGCGGCGACGATGGTAGGGAGTTTGGCGATGAGCCGGACAGCGGTCCAGTAGCGGGTAGCATCATCACGGACATCCGGCACCGGATAAAACATGCCGAGGGCGGCCACGGCCGCTTGAAGGGCATCCATCGGGTGTCCATGTTCCGGGAGACATTTCAGGAGATCGGTGATGCGATATTTGATCCGGCGATGGTGAGTTAGATCCTCATGAAAGCGGGAGAGTTCTTCCCGGGTTGGAAGCCGGTTGAATAATAATAAAAACGCCGTTTCGGTAAAGGTGCTTCGGGTTGCAAGTTCCTCAATCGGGATCCCGCGATATTCTAGAATCCCCTGGTTCCCATCGACATAACTGATTGTTGATTTCGCGGCAGGAACCCCCGCTAGGCCTGGCAAAAAATCTTCCATATCATCTTCTCTTTCTCTTAGATTTCATCTCCGAAAAATGGCGTATATTTTTAGTATACCTTGCTCATGATCTTCCCCCCAACTTTCCGGATGAATTTGCTATAGTGAATTGGGAAATTATTATGAAAAGAGGTTTTGACTATAATAGAGGCATGGTCATTGGTCTCGGAAGGGGAGTATTTTACTTTCATGAAAGGGGATTTGAGTATGCAGGGTTTTAAACAATTCATGGTCGTTGTGGGATTGGTGACATTTGTCATGGGGGGAATAGGATCCTTGGCAGGAGCGGACTCCGGGAGTGCTCACGATCCACATGGGAAACAGCCGCATGCGGGAATGGGATATGGCAAAAGTGCTCATGAAGGGATGGAGCATCATGGTGGTCTTTCTCCATTGGACATGAAAGAAGAGTTGGGTCTTTCTGAGGATCAAGTGACCCGGCTCCGTCCGCTTGAAATGGACTATCGGAAAACCATGATTCAGAATGGGGCCGATTTGCGGGTGGCGATGGTCGATATGGGAACCCTTATGGATGCGAAACAAGCCGATATGGCCGCCATTGCCAGTAAGGTTGATGAAATCAGCCTGTTACAAAAAAACATGATGATGTACCGTGTCGGGGTTTATCTCAAAGTCAAAGAGGTCTTGACGCCCGTGCAATATGAACAGTTTCGGTCCCGGCTACGTGAACATATGGAAGGCATGGCCTTTCATTCAGGAGATCATGGAGAGTATCCCGAAAAATAGCATGGTCGTGGCGGTGAGATAGAGAAAAACCATCCCTGATCATAAAAAGGTCCCTTGAGGAAATTTCTTTCGTTTTCTTTTGGACCTGAGAGGACGTATTGATGTTTGGGCGCATCGAGCGTTCGAACCAGTCCGCCTTTAGGGCCCCTTCTTCATCAACAGGAGGAGGGGCCCGTCCTGTTTCATGTATCTGTCCATCTGCATTTATCTCCCTACAGGGTTATTGGAGAAGTTGTAGGCGATTGCCTGCACCTCCTCATGTGAATCCTGTTGCGGTTTGCCACAGGAGAAATCTAAACACTTGATGTTGTTCATGAAAAAATAGATGTCATGGTAGGGAATGAGCCTTGCAATATCAATTAAGTGTCAGCAACGAAACACGATAAGGTCCTCAGTCGCATTTATATGTCGTGGAAGGAGGTTGAAATGAAACCATTGACCAAATTTTGTATCTTGATGTTGGTGATGGGTTGTTCCCAGTGGGTTCTCTCGGGACTTGCCATGGAGGGGGAGCAGATGTCTCAAGCACCTCAAGTTCGAGAGGAACTAAGGACGAATTCGCCGACTTCGACGGCACGATATGTCAATGTGGAAGGGACGCTTCAGTCTATCCAGGGAGATCTGTTTATTATTGAAGGGGCGTCAGCCGAACAACAGATTAAAATCCAGGTGGGGAAAGATACCGCCTTTCCCAATGGGCAAAAAGAACTCGGGCAACCCGTTAATGCCTTGGTCTCCGCCCAGGACGGACATGCGTTGATCATTCGATAACATGAAGTGCTAATTCGTTGCCTGAGACTGAAACGGTAAGAAAGAATTTTATGGGAAGAGGGCATCGCGAATGGAGATAAGAGGAAGACACCACGATGTCATGAATGCGGGAAGGGTGGACATTTCAGAATTATTCACTTTGTCACTTGGGGGAGTCACGGTGTGTGATTCGAAGTGTTCGTCCTTCCGCTAATTTTAATTTATTGGGTGCATGTTAGCAAATTATTGGAGAGAAGGCCAATGATGAAATGTGAAACCTGCTGTCAAGAATATACGCAATTTGATTTCGTCACTCTGCGGAACCTCTGCGAACATGTGTATTTGGATTCCCTCGCCCAGAAGCAGAATCCCTCCTATGCCCAGTCAGACAAGCCTGTTTCTCGATTAGATCTTCACCAACCGGTCTGACTAGAGTCTGCGGCCACGCAGATCGAATGGCTTGGGACAAACAGAAGAAACGGGTTTCAGGGATAAGTCTGTCCGTGTGTTTGCTCTTCTGCATGGTAAGAACTCCGGACGAGGGGGCCGGATTCTACGTGCTGAAAACCTAAAGCCGTTCCCTCCTGTTTGAATTCTTCAAATTCCTCCGGACTATAGTATCGAGAAACCGGCGCATGCTGAAGAGTCGGCTGAAGATATTGGCCGATGGTCAGAATGTCACAATTCACTTTTCGAAGGTCCTGCATCACCTGCCGAATTTCATCGTTTGATTCTCCCAAACCTGCCATTAGTCCGGATTTGGTTCGTCCTCCCATGGTCTTAGCCCAATCAAGAACCTGAAGCGAGCGTTGGTATTTTCCCTGTGGACGAATGGAAGGAAAGAGGCGAGGAACGCTCTCAATATTATGGTTCAAAATATCCGGCTTGGCCTTCATAACTATTTCCAGATCAGTCTGATGCCCCTGAAAGTCCGGGATCAATACTTCGACGGTGCATGCGGGATTTTCATGTCTGATTCGTTGAATGGTCTCCGCAAATAGTGCGGCCCCTCCATCGGGGAGATCGTCTCGATTGACCGATGTCACCACCGCATGCCGCAGTTTAAGGAGCTTGACGGCATCCGCCACGCGCTGAGGCTCTTCTCGGTCGACTGCGGATGGGCGTCCGGTGGTCACCGAACAGTAATGACAACGCCTGGTACAAATATCTCCAAGGATAAGGAAGGTGGCCGTCCGATTATTCCAACATTCCCATATATTCGGACATCGGGCTTCTTCACAAATGGTATGCAGGCGGTGCGTATCCATCAGTTGACGGATTTCCTGGTAATGGGGGCCAGGCCGGAAACGGACTTTGAACCAGGCAGGGAGGTTTCTCCTGCGGGAGGTCTTTCCGGAAGAAGAGACGGGAGTGATTTCTGAAGTAGGGATGAATGTCATGGATGTCTTTGAGTTTTATGGTGACCCGTGAATGTGTTCTGAGGTGGTATCAAAGAGATCACGAACCCGATAGCCATGGCCTATTCTAACACGTGAATATAGGGATGCCTACTTTCTCGAAGATATCTGCAAGAGACTCAAGGAGCGAGGGGAATCTTGAGAGATGAGGGTTGAACTGAGGTAAGCGAATGTGAGCAAATGGGGGGGTTATCAGCATGTCAAGCGGGTTCATCAATCATAGGAGAAAAATGGTTGGCCCAATCAATGGCTTTCACATAGAAATCCCGAATTGTGCCAGGGGAGAGTTGGAGTGATTTGAGGTGCAACCACTCCCCCTTTTCATAGGCTTTCACGCTACTCAACGCGGCTCCCATTGTTCCCTTCTCCAGTATTAAGGCTTCAAGAATATCGTCCGGGAGTGGAAGGTTCCCCACAAGTTTTTCCATAGAAGATCCGTACAAGGCTTCCAAGACCGACAGAAGGCCCATGGTGAAATACTTTTCTGGAGAATTGGTGCCAAGCTGCTGTCCTAGGCTCTCACACATTTTTGCTCGCACCAAGGCAATTACCAGCATTTCCATCGGCTGGTCCTTTCCAATGGCCATCAGAATAAGGGAGGCCCAAGTGCGTATCCTGTCGAGGCCTACCATACAGGCAGCTTGCTCAATGGATTCCACTCTCCTGGGAAGTCCGACAGAGGCCGAGTTCACATATCGAAGAATCTTGTAGCTCAAAGACAGATCGTTTCGGATACTTTCGACCAGACATTCAAAAGAGATATTCGGATCCTGAATTTTTCCTAATAATTCCAGGAGGGCGACACGGTTCGCGGGGATTTCGTGTCCGCGAATAATATCTGGGCGATAAAAGAAGAATCCTTGAAAATAGAAAATCCCAAGTTGTTTGCAGGTCTCAAAGGTCTCCCGTGTCTCCACTTTTTCGGCGAGGAGGCGCGCACGGTAATTCCGGAGGTGTTGGATCTCAAGTTGTAATTGTTCGGAGCTTTTACCTAAGACATCGATTTTTACGATATCGGCCAATTCCAGAAACGGTCGGAAGCGATCATGGAAGACAAAATCATCCAGGGCAATGGTATAGCCCTGCTGAGAGAGGGAGGCCAAGGCCTCAATGACTTCTGGGGTGGGCTCCACCGTTTCCAATATTTCCAAGACCACGCGGTGTTTCGGGAGGGCCTCACAATGTCTGTTTAATAAAAATTGATTGGGAATATTCAAAAAAGCCAGATGTGTTCCCACCACATGTTCCAGTCCAATATCGAGGTAGGTATTTAAGAGGACCTGGGCCGTGGCCATTGCCTCATCCGGGATGTTCGCGGAGTCGGATTCACAATCTCGATACAGCACCTCATAGCCAATGGTTTTCAGATTCGGGCCTAAAATGGGCTGGCGACCGACGAAGATATTTCCATAGTTGGCAATGCCGGTGTTCATGACTACAGACGAAGATTAGCAGTGTTAATTTGTCTCGAGGGGAGCGGCATGCCTATGCCTGTGATGATACCGATTATTCTCATCTGGGATTTCCAATCTGGTAGAGGTTTCCTTTCATTATTGTCGGTCGTTCACAGGAATGAATTGAGAAATCAAAAATATGTATTGAAGTCCGCAAAAGAATACGGAAGTCGTTGATCGGGATCTGGAAATTCCGGCTTGTTATGCACGCCGCCTAGCTATCCGAGGACTTCCCGATGGCTGCGCTCGATGCACTTGTTTGGCGTTCCAGGCAGTTTTTCAAGTATTCACAAACATCGGGTAGGGAAATCATGAGAGGAGTAACAATCTGCCTCTGTTCAGCGATTTCCTTGGCATCTTTAGGGTGGTGAATGGGGCCGAGCTTCGGTTTATGGGAAAGACGGCTCAACCGGATGAAAGGCCATGGCATGTGAGCGAACGGAATCGATGCCCAGCGAAAATCCGAGATTTTCTGGGAAAGAGTCTATGCCTTCACTGAAAGGCATTTAGGATGGAGAAGGGTAGCCAGGGCCTCAACTCTGATAGGTCGGCTGAAGAAATAACCCTGATATTGGTCGCAATTCAAGGTGGTGAGAAGATCAAGTTGCTCCTGATTCTCTACCCCTTCGGCAACAACCGTCAGAGAAAACTCATGCGCCAAATAAATCATGGCAGAGACCAAGGCTCGGGCTTCAGGGTTATGGGTAATATCGGTCAAAAAGGAGCGGTCGATCTTCAATTCATGAATGGGGAAACGTTTCAAATAGCTGAGAGAGGAGTAGCCTGTTCCGAAATCATCCATAGAGATCTTTGGCCCCAAGGCCATCAGGTGGTTCAAGGTCTCCACGGCCTGTTCGGCATTTCCCATTAAGAGGCTTTCCGTCAGCTCGAGTGTTAAATACGTTGCATCGATCCCCGTGCTCTGTAAGGTCTCCCTCACCAATTGCACCAGATAGCCGTCATTGAATTGTTTTGCCGACACATTGACCGCCACCTGAAGCCGTATCCCCTGAGCCTGCCATCGTCCTAATTGCGCACACGCTTCTTTGAGAACCCATTCACCCAGAGAGATGATCAGGCCGGTCTCTTCGGCTAAGGGAATGAATTGGTCCGGAAAGATAAGCGTGCCGTCCGGTTTTTGCCATCGAACCAGCGCTTCGACCCCGATGATGTGACCGCTCTTCACCTCAACCTTCGGCTGATAGTACAACAGCAGTTGGTCTCCCTCGATGGCATGGCGCAAGTCTGCTTCCATCCGCAGGAGCTCCAGGCTTTGAGAATTCAGTTCGCTCGAATAAAAATTGAAACCTCCCTTTCCATGCAAGTTGGCCTGGGTGCTCGCACCAACAGCGCATTGGATGAGGGCGGTCACATCTGTGGCATCCGCAGGAAAACTCGCAATCCCAATACTTGGGGAAATGAAGACCTCGGTCCCATTGGCATTAAATGAAGATTCCATGACCTTGAGAATACGAGAAGCCAACTTGGTCGCATGTTCGGCATGCGCCATTGTCGGGCACAATAAAGAGAATTCATCCCCATCCACGCGAAACAGGCTATCCAGCTCAGTCGAATCGGGTATTCCTCGCCCAAATACATCCGATCGGCGCATGCAGGAACTCATCCGCTCCGCGATCTGTGAGATGAGCTGATCCGAGATTTCCGGCCCGAAGGTCGTGGAGAGGCGCTTAAACTGGTTGAGAGTAATATGGAGCAAAACCAGGTTGTCATGATGGCGTTCCGCTCGCTGTATAAACCAAGCCAATCGGTCAAGAAACAAACTCCGGTTCGGCAATTTCGTCAAGGCATCATAGTAGGCAAGTTGGTTCTGATAGGCTCGGGCGGCGAGAGTATTGCGAACCCGAAGCTTCAATTCACTGGGATCGACCGGCTTGGCGAGAAAATCTGTGGCACCCCGGTCAAGAGCCTGGAGTTTGGTTTCCGCGTCTGAGGAGGAAGTCAGGATAATGACAGGGAGATGTTTCAGTTTGGGATGGTCCCTCACAAGCTGCAGGATTTCGAATCCCGGGACGTTCGGCATCATCAGATCTAGTAGCAGAATATCCGGTCGATATTCTTCAATCTGTTGCATGGCCAGAGAGGAATCCTCCACCAGCACAAAGTTTTGATAACCAGCATCCTCCAGATAGGCCCGCATGATCTCCATGGTCGTTTCCTCATCGTCGACCATCATGATCGTGGCCTGAGTCAGGGAGGTTTCATCGCACCCCAATTCATTCAGAACGGGTTTCGCCAAGAGAAGCCCGTCGTTATTGTGTGATTGGTATGCTCTCTGATCTGTCTGTTCTGTTTCCATGCCGCGATCATTTCAAAGCTTAAATGGCCCGTATCTTCCCCTTGGGGGCAAGGGTGTTCTTTTTCTATGGGAACTTTTCGGTCTTTCGAAAGGGAAAATAAAGTTTATAAGGCGAAAAATCGGAAAGATGAAGACGACTAAGTCTGGATACCCGGGGGCCACCTGACGGTTATGGAGCCGGAACGTCAGCCGGGGCAGCCCCCGACGTTGGAAAGGTCTGCCGAGCTTTATCCGACAGACTTGGATGCAGAGGGCACTCCCATTGCCATAGGCTTTAGGATGCCTTGAGCTCCAAGAGCTATTCGTGTCGCCAGAAGGTGAATGCGGTAAAGGTGCTGTTCAATAATTACCAGATCGACAGCCTTGGCCGCGGCTTCCAGTTCAGCAGCCGGCTTGTTCAACACATCGAACCCCACAGTGCCACCCGCACCCTTCAGCCAATGAGCCAGCTTGGCCAGGGTCTCCATATCCCGATTCGAATAGGCGGCATCCATTGCCTGCAGTTGTTCACCCAGGCGACCTACAAAACGGGCAATCACGTTAGCGAATTTGGGGTTGGTTGATCCTAACTTGGAAACGATGGGTGAGGAATCCTCAATCTGTGAGGTTTGATGGTGTGAGGACGCCGGGAGGACGGATTGTCTGGACGATTCACCGACTGGTTGACCATGGAGGAATTGAGCCAATTTAGCGAGGAACCGGTCGATGTCGATGGGCTTGGTGAGATAGTCGGAAAATCCGGCATCAAATAACTCCTGCTCGAAGCCTTTCATGGCGTTGGCGGTGAGCGCAAGGATGGGGATCTGCAGGCCTCTGTCACGTAACGTGCGAGTGGCAGTGAGCCCGTCCATCTCAGGCATCTGCATGTCCATGAGAATGATGTCATACTCGCTGGCCATAGCCATTTCCACTCCTATCAGACCATTCCCCGCTTCGTCGATGCTCAGACCATAACCCTCCAGGACCACCTTCACGAATTCGCGGTTTTCCGGGCCATCGTCTACGACTAGGATCCTGGCCAATGGAAAGATCCAGTTGGTGTGCTCCTGCATCATGCCCGATTCGTCGGTCGTTAAGGCCTGCTCGGGTGTGACCCAGGCCACCTCCACCGCACTGCCGGCATCCAGTGTGATCTTGAATACACTGCCGACTCCCGGCTGACTGTCCACCGTAATATCCCCACCCAGGGCGCGTGCGAACTTGCGGCTGATCGCTAATCCAAGGCCGGTTCCGCCAAACTTTCGGGTGACCGACGCATCGGCCTGGACAAAATCTTCAAAAATTCGCTGAGTGGCTTCTGCATTCATTCCAATCCCGGTGTCTGCGACATCGATATGAAATTGGATCAGCTCTCCCGCGACCTGCTTGGTGTGCGCAGTCACTGTGACCGCGCCGCGCTCAGTGAATTTCACCGCGTTTCCCACAAGGTTGGTGATTATCTGGCGAATCCGGCCCGGATCGCCGATTATGGTCTCCGGGACGTCATCAGGTATCTTGAGTTCGAGTTTGATGCCCTTCTCGTGTGCCCTCACACCCAGGACTCTGACGACATCCATGATCACGAGATAGGGATTGAATCGTACCCGTTCGATCTCCAGATGTCCCGACTCGACCTTCGAGAGATCCAGAATATCGTTAATGAGGTCAAGCAAATGTTTCCCGCTGGAATGGATGATCTCGAGGTGTTTACGGGTTTCAACCGAGTCACGTCCGTATCCACGTTTAATCAGTTCTGTGAAACCCAGGATGGCATTCATCGGTGTGCGGATCTCATGACTCATATTGGCCAGGAAGGCACTCTTGGCCTGATTGGCCGCAACGGCCTCCTCTTTGGACTTCAGTAGCTCGATTTCCGCTTCTTCCAATTGGGTGACGTCGTCAAAGCTGACCAGGACTCCGACATTTTTGGCTCCGCTGCCAAGGATAGGGGAGCAGTTAATCATAAATGTCAGCCGTGTCCCGTCGGGAAGAGTCAATCGGACGCGTTCGTTCTTTTGCGCTTCTCCCGAATTCAATGCGATATACCAGGGGTGTGTCCCCGGTGCCAATGGATGGCCTTCGATGTCCGACCACGGAAAGGCTCCGACCGCCTGGCCCAAGAGCGTCTCAGGCGTCTTGGTTAACAACGTGGCGAAGGCTCGGTTGGCCAGCATGATTTGCCCTTTGTTGTCGAGCACCAGGAGCCCTTCTGCCATCGTATCCAGAGCGGATCGCACACGCTCAGGAACAGCCTGAGAGGGATCGAGTTGCTTCAACATTTTTCCCAAATACAGATAAAATCCGATGAAACACATCAGACCTACAAACAGCAGGAGTTGTGGCTGTGGGCCGGTGATATACCCGAGCCAGCCTTCGTCATTTAATGGTGTAAATCGCAGTTCGACTTGGCCCCATTTGTTTTCCCCTTCCCAGATAGCGACCATTACCTGGGTATTAGACGAATAGTCCGAATTGTTGTCCCGCCAATTGTTCTCATGGTCACCTATTGTGACAAGCCAATCACCCGCTTCAGTTCGCAATCCGGCAGACAACAGGTCTGGGTTACGGTCCACGACCAACTGTAAAATCCCCTCCAGGCGGTCAACATCATCCTGGGTAATCAGAATCGTGCTATTGGCGGCAATGGACTCGGCCAGAGCCGCACGTCCCTGGCGAACCGCACCGGTTCGGTCCGGCATCAAACCAAACAAGCTCGCTGTCAGTAACACACTGATAAGGAGACTGACCTGGCCGAAGGCCAGACGGGATTTTGTCGAAAGGATGTTCATCCCTTATTCCAATTGAACCACCGGGCTCTAAGAGTCTTAGCGGCGGCCCCGGTCTTCCCCTCACCTATCTCGGCAGATGCGGTGGGTTTCTCAAACAGGGACTCTACTGAATCGCCGTCCACGCCTTTCTGGCTCCGTTGTCGTTTCTTCTTCCCCGCGGCATCGAGCACCAACAGGGGGTTCACAAACTGCCAGGCCGGCACTGATGAAAGGAGGGCCGTCAATAGCACCCCACTGCGAAGGAGCCAGACGACATAGCCGATGGACAACCCGGTGGAGACCGCAATGCTGGAGGCCAAATAGGTTTGTTCGGTGGCGGCAACCTCCTGAACATCGTCGCGAACCCGATCCAGGTCCTGAAGGAATCCTGATCTGTGCAGCAAGGACCGGATTTCATCCTTGAAGGCTGTGATATCAAGGGGCTTCCTGAGCAAACTCCACATGTCACTCACTATCCCCACGAGGCCCGTGCGTTCTCCATCCTCCTGCTTAGCCGGCAATTCAGGTCGTCCCAGGGTATTATCCGTCTCCGAATTTTCCGCCCCAGTGATTGTGGAACCCTGGCCGCCGTCAGGGATATTACCTGGCGAGCCGGGATCAAGACTGCCCCCATTGCTCGGCGCCTGGTCCTCTGAAGTCTCTTCGCCGGTATCTCTCGGGGGGGGATCGATTGAAGGCGCAGGGTCCGGTGGCGGGGGAATAAAAATTTGGGGCGGAACATTGGCTTGGGTCACCGTGACGGCGATTGCCTGCGTATCGACGGATGTGCCATCGGAGGCCTGGACGATCACGTCATAGATATTATCGGCCCCGACATCGCCCGGTGCCTGGAAATCCGGAGCGGTGATGAATGTAAGGGCCCCGGTCGCGGGATCGATAGTAAAAAAAGCCGCATCCACACCGCCCACAATGCTGTAGGTCAGGGGGTTGCTCTCTGCATCTGTGGCATTCACATTAGTCACCGCCGTGTTGCCCGTGACAACGGGAACATTCGCCGTGGCGCCACCCCCATCTGAGGTGATGACGGGAGCATCGTTGACCGGTGTCACGGTCAGGTCCACCGTGACCGTATTCGAGGTGAGGCCGGACAGATCCCGGATCGTATATGTGAAGCTGTCGGAGAGGGTTTCGGAGCCATTATGGGTATAATCCACTGTTCCATTGGCATTCACGCTGGTGATGGTGCCATTGGTGGGGCCGGCGACAATGTTGATACTGGTCAGATCCAACCCGTCATCGGGATCGCTATCATTGTTGGAAAGGTTCAGGATGGTGGTCGAGCCTTCGTTGACCGTAAAGCTGTTGGCTACGGCTGTAGGGGCATCGTTTTGTGGCGTCACGGTCAAGCTCACCGTCACCGTATTCGAGGTAGCGCCTGACAGGTCCTTGATGCTGTAGGTGAAACTGTCGGAGAGGGTTTCGGAGCCATCATGGGTATAATCCACCGTCCCATCAGCATTAATGCTCGTGATGGTGCCATTGGTGGGGCCGGAGACAATGACGATGCTGGTCAGATCCAACCCGTCATCGGGATCGCCATCATTGTTGGAAAGATTCAGCCGGGTGGTCGACCCTTCATTGACGATAAAACCGTCCCCCATGGCTACCGGGGGATCATTAACGGGATTGACGTTGATGGTCGTACGGGCGGCGGCACTGTCGGTCGTGCCGTCATTGACTTTCACCTCGATCAACCTGTTACCATCAGATGGTGTGCCCGTATCCTGGTGCTGGTACTGAATCGCCTTGATGAGTGTTTCCGTTTCGACCTCTGTAAACGTCCCGCCGCCTTGTTTGGTAATCGTGATAGTGGCTGTCCCGGCCCCCGTGGCGAGCACGACGTGATAATTTCCGCCTGTGGTGTCCTGACCGGCCACGGCGGTCGCCAGGTTAAAGGTGTCGCCATCGAGCATGAGCGTCTCGGCATTGCCGTCCAGCAGACCGTTCACGCCCAGTTTCACATAGGCGAATGTGGTGCTATCCGGATCCAACAGATCCGTGTCACTATCGGCGATGCCAATCGGCCCGCCGCCTTCAGTAAACGTAACGGTATAGTCGTTGCCGGTGGCACCGGAACTGTCGTTGGCATCGAGGTCCACGGTCGGCGGATCATTGATGGCATTGATGGTGACGGTAATGGATCCCGTACCGCTCAGCGCGCCGCCGCTGCCTTGTCCGCCAGAGTTGCCGTCGTTCATCACAAAATCAACCTGCACGCTGGCCGGCGGGTTGCTGCTGCTATTGGCATACGTGATTTGCTGCAGGGCACTGTTGACTAGGGCGGTGGTGGCGTTGCTGTTGAAAGAGAGGATCAATGTTCCACCGCTGTTGGTGGTGACCGTGCCGATGGTCGTACCGCCAACCACCAGGCTGCCGCTTTCGGTCAGGGTACTCAGCGTCCCGCTCCCAGCGAACACGTCCTCGGCATTGGCTCCTCCGTTCCGGGTCAACGTGAGCGAAGCGCCGGTGTAATCATTGGCAGCATCCAGTTCAGGGTCGGCGATTGTGGCATTGCTGTCGAGCACCACCGCCCCACCGCCTTCAGTGAAGGCGGGCGTGTTATCCAGACCGCCGAAGACAGGCTGGTCATTGCCAGGATCCACGTTAATGGTCGTGCGGGCGGCGGCACTGTCGGTCGTGCCGTCATTGACCTTCACCTCGATCAACCTGTCACCATCAGATGGTGTGCCCGTATCCTGGTGCTGGTACTGAATCGCCTTGATGAGTGTTTCCGTTTCGACCTCTGTAAACGTCCCGCCGCCCTGCTTGATGATCGTCACAATGGCCGTGCCGGCGGCCGTTGATACACGCACATGGTAGTTGCCGCCGGTGGTATCCTGGCCTGGCGCCTCGGTGGCCAGCGCAAAGGTATCCCCGTCGAGGACCAAGGCTTCCGCATTGCCATCTAGGAGGCCACTGAGAGACACGGTCACGTAGGCGAAGGTCGTACTATCCACATCCGCAAGGTCGGTATCGCTGTCGGCAATGGCCGTGGGGCCGTCTCCCTCAGTAAACGTGAATGCATAATCGTTGCCGGTGGCTCCGGAACTGTTGTTGGCATCCAAGTCGAGAGTCGGTGAGGTTGTCGCTCCGTACTGGCGCGCAAAAATATCGGTTTGCGTCCCGTCGCTACCGGTCCACACGGCGACAAAGTTATCTCGGTCCAGCATGGCCACCGAGGCGCGGTCCTGCACGTTGGCGGTGGTTTGATTAATCAAAAACTCGACACCGATTTTTTGACCACTGGAGTTGAATTTCTGGCCAAAGACCCCGGCGGTGTCATTCTGCCCAGGCCGATTTCCCGCCCCCTCCCATACAACGATGAATTCACCGATATCATCCATGGTGATAGAGGGATTAGTCTGAGTGGTCAAGAGACCTGAGGTATTGGCAATTTTGGGCAGAAAGAGCGCATTTCCTGCTGCGTCGAATTGCCTGACATAGACTTCCACATCAAGGACTGTAGCGCGATAGGCCACGGTAAACCGCCCATCGCTACTCATATCCACTGCAGCGGCACCGGCACTGAGCTGTAAGAGCACGTCAACCTGCCCGTTGTTTTGTGGAACACCCGCGCTGTTGTAGAGCTGAAAGAAGACGTCCGAACCGTTATCCCAGACGACCACAAATCCGCCAGAATCCGCAATCCCTACCGAGGGATCCTTCGCAGCTGCTGCGGTGTTGACGGTGATGTCACTGCCGGTCAACCCTCCGCCCATGCTGCCGCGTCGTACAAAAATTCCTTCGTTGCCCCCGCCGTCGCCTTCCCATGCGATCACGAAATCACCGGCGCCATTCATGTTCACGGATGGATTGTGCTGAGTGTTAGGCGTGCCGGTGTTGACGATGAGGTCTCCAGCATCGACGGCTGTGCCGTTGGCGAGAAATCGTCGCATGAAAATATCCCCGCCTTGGGTCCAGGTGACGAGAAAATTTCCGCTGTCGTCGACGGCCACATCGGTCCACGCGTTCGTTCCGCTCCCGATGTTGACTTGAAACTGCGCGACCTTCTCATTGCCACCACCATCCAACACCTTGGCGAACACTTTGTCGTTTGATGTCCCGTTCGTCCAGACCACCACATAATCGCCGTTCGGTGCGATATCAACCGCTCGCTCGGCTCCTCGCACGGGCCCGCTGGTTTGTTCGTTGTTCCCGGAAGGATCGTTGACCATGAATTCACTCTTCGAGACAAAGGCGGAGGTCGTATATTCGAAGGCTCCGATGTCCGGTACGGCATCACGAGTGATTCCCCGCTGGTCGACGGCAGGGGCACCCGTTGGTGTTCCCGCATTGAGTGCGGGGCTGCCGGCCAGCAGCGCATGTGTTCGAGTCGGACCGCTGTTGTCGGCGAGGACATCAAGATTGGCACTCAGGCCGGTAATGTCGCTTCCAACAAAACCGATCGCTCCGCCTACGACTTCGATCAGGTTGTACCCACTGCTGCTGAAATTGCCCAGGACATCATCATTGGCTGTAGCCGCCGTATTGTCGCTGACTATGGTGTTGGAAATTTGAACCAAAGCGCCGATGGAGTATATGCCACCCGCGTCATTGGCATTGTTGAGCGTGAAGGTGGAATTGATCACGGTGATCGGTGTATCCGTCCAGATCCCGCCCCCTTCGTAGAGGGCAGTGTTGCCGCTGAACGTCACGTTGGTCAGGGTTCCACCGACGGCATTGTGAAAGTAAATCCCGGCCCCATGATCCGCCAGGTTATTGGCAATGAGAACGCGGTTGAGATTCAGCGTGCCATGGACATGAAACGCCCCACCTTGCCCACCCGTGCCGTCGATATTTGTCAGGATGGCGTCGCTGAGATTTAAGGTGCTGGTGTTATCGACTAACACCCCGGCCCCATTACCACCATTATCCCCGTTTTGAATGGTAATTCCACTCATGGTGGTCGTACTGCTTCCCCTGGTTTCAAATAAGCGTGAGGCATTGTTGCCATCGATGATGGTGGTGGCCGCGCCGGCTCCGGTGATGATTACATCGTCATTAATTTGCATTGGACCAGTGGTCAACACGTATGTTCCTGTTGGAATGATGATCGTGTCAGTACCTGGCGTGGCGTCAGCATCGATAATGGCCTGGCGGAGTGACCCCGCTCCGGCGTCATTGGTGTTGGTCACGGTAAAAGTGGCCAGCACGCCCTCCCAGGCTTCCTGGGTGGCTTCGCCAATGACGACTGACGTTTCAATGAACCCGGTTGCTACTTCCAATTCCCAGTTGGCATATTCGCTGACGTGCCCGGTCCGGTCCGTGCTCGCGGCAATATCAGCCCCTATCAGTTCGGCTAAGGTTTGCATCGCGGTTAGACCGGCCTGACCACGTCCAAAGTTACAGCCATAGATCAGTAAATCTGCGTCTGCAGACAAACTTTGCCCAATTTGACTCAACAGCGCTGTATAGTGACCGCTGATCGAATCATTGGTGAGGAAGGCCGTGCCCAAATGAAGTTCCGCCTCGGTGCCTTCCCCGATGAGATGGACGGCATCAATAGCACTCCGGCCCTTGAGCGCTTCAGAAATTTGTTCGATCCCGTCCCGCCCGGCATCAAGGAGAATGACTTCTGCGCCAGGATGGATACCGTTCATGAGTGCCTGGTAATCCTCAACCCGCGTATCGATGAAGACCATTTCCCGACGATCTGTTGGAGTTGCGGGTGAGAAACCGGAGGACCAGGAGGCGGCACTGTCAGTGCCCATGGTTTCACCGGAATTAGTTGCTGCATCAGCATCGTTTACCGGAATAGATGGATCCTGGGCTGTCTGATCCTGAGCGACTTCCGCCCCGGTGGCGAGTGCGGCTCCATCAAATAAAATTCTGGGTTCGAGGGCTAACAGTGTTTTCATTCCGCCGACCATCTCCATGCCATTTTATCGCTGGCGTATACGATGCTTGATTCAGGCATTCTCCCTGCTTGTGTTGGTGCACCTGGTATCAGGCATCTATCCATTGACATGATTCTTCGTTTTGTATTTCCCTTGTGGGCACGAATCCAATCGAATTTCCATGGAGCCTCTCCCTTGTTTTCCCTTTTGACACAATCTCACGGCATGAGATTCATCCATCTCCTTAATCGGCTATGAGCTTCATTTACTGGAAGAATTATGGAAAATTTTCCCATCAAGATTTTTTCATGAGGATGAGATTGGATTCTGGAGCACAAGTGTCCAATTGAGAGAACCGGATCGGAATTTTGATTAACCAAAATCCACTTGAGGTCGGGTTCATGAGGTAAGTGAAAATAAGACCTGGTGGAAAAATGAGGTGAAATTGAAAATAAATTTTTGGTGCCATGTTGCTCAAATAATGAGTTGGCAAGATGTTGTGAGGAATTGATGAAGATTGTTTAACTCCTGGGCAGAAATCACATAAATGAGAACGGTTTACTTTCTTAATCTTGCCAAAAGAAACTCCGAGAAACAGAGCTGGAAAGCTGCAAAGAGGTGGCTGTGCGTGATCCTGTAAGAAAAAATGGTCGAAGAGGCCGGAAGGATAGACGGACTTGAGTTGAGGAAGATTCGACATTGCCGGTCAAGCAGTCAGTCGGGTGCCGACTATCCGAAGGCCGGTTTGGGCTGGCATGAGACACGTGCGCAAGTACATTGTATCGAATGGGTCGGTAGCCACTTATCTATGGCGTTACACATTCAAAAAATTCTAGTCGGTCTGGTGGTGATCGGGTTGGCCCTGATTGGCTCGGGTTGTGCGGTTCTGCCCACTCCACTTACTCAGGTCGAAATTCAACAGCGGGTCCAAGAGAACCTGGCCCAACTCACGCAATTCCAGGAACCGGTGGCTCGTCCCATCACGTTGTTTGAAGCGATGGCGCGGGCGCTGAAATATAATTTAGAAACACGGGTGCAGGGATTAAAGGAAATGGTGGCGCATCGGCAACTGGATCTGGCGCATTACGATATGTTGCCAAAAGTGGTGGCGGATGCGGCCTATAACGGACGCAGCAACTTTGCGGGGGCGAGCAGCCAGTCGTTAGAAACGGGCCAACAATCTCTCGTGAGTTCTACCTCATCTGATAAAAATATTTATACCTCGAATTTGGCATTGAGCTGGGATGTCTTGGATTTCGGTTTGTCCTATGTGCGGGCCGAACAAGCCGCGGACGACGTCCTCATTGCGGAAGAAGATAAACGCCGAATTGCCAATCGGGTCATCCAAGATGTCCGGTCGGCCTTTTGGAAAGCCGTGGGGGCGGAACGGGCGTTGGGTCGCCTGGCTTTCCTCCAGGATTGGGTCACACAAGCGCTGGGTGAAGTGCATGTAATCCGGGAGCGGGCCTTGGCGGATCCACTGACCTCACTGCAATATGAACGAGAACTCCTGAGCGCGCAACGGGAAATTCAACAGCTCTATCAGGACTTATCGTTATCACGAATTCACCTTGCCGAACTCATGAACCTGGATCCGGGGGAACCCTATGAACTGGCGGTGCCGGAACATCCACCCCTCGTGTCGAAAGTCGAGGAGAAGCTGGAAGATTTGGAATACCGGGCACTTATGAATCGTCCGGAACTGCGAAAGGTCGACTACCAAAAACGGATTAACGCCAAAGAAACCAAAGCCGCCATCCTGGAATTGCTCCCGAATCTCCATGTGTATATGGGGGGCAATTACGATAGCAATAATTTCCTGTTTCATAATAATTGGCTGAATTACGGGGCCAAAGTCAGCTGGAATCTGTTGAATGTGTTCCGACACCCCGTCCGTTTGCAGGTTATTGACGCCCAGGAGAAGGTGCTGGACATGCAAAGTCTGGCGTTGACGATGGCTCTGATGAGTCAGGTCCATGTGTCGGTGGCGCAATATCATGCGGCGATGAAGGATGTAGCCACGGGGAAGCGCTATCTCGATACTCAAATGGCCATTGCCGACCAGGTCCAACGTGCCTGGTCCCTTAACCGGCTGAGTGAACATCTGGTCATCCGGGAAAAGATGCAAGGCCTGGTGGCCGAATTACGGTATGAATCGGCTCTGGCCAAATTGGAAATGGCCTATGCCAATGTGCTGGCCGCGATAGGAGAAGACCCCTTCCCCACGGACATCACTGGAGACGGAGTCGAAGAATTGGCCGTGGCCTTACAAGAACGTTGGGAATGGCTTGATCGCCCCGAGGTCTTCGCGCGAGTTGATCAATCTGAAACTCAACCTGAAAAGACAAACACACAACCCCAACGGACTAACATTCAACTCCAGGAGACTGTCGCTCAATCCCAAGAAACTGACATGCCATCCCAAGAGACAACCACTCAACCTCAGGAGAGAGACAATCCATGATACATCGATACCCTATCATTATTCTGTGTTTAGTCCTGAATCTGATCATGCTGCCGTCAAGCGTCAGTTTGGCAAAAAGCGGAGGACGCAGCCGTTTGCCCTCATCGGACCTTCAGACAATCCGGGGCATCGTGAAACCCGTCGTTGAAGCGGTCCTGGCCAGTGAAATTCAGGCGTTAGTGAAGCGGATGCCGTTTCGAGACGGGGACGCATTTAATAAGGGAGACATCCTCGTTGAATTTGAATGTGCCAAATACCGGGCGGAATTATCGGCCGCCCAAGCGGATTTGGATGCAAGGCAAAAGACCGTCATCAATAACGAGGAGCTGGCCGCTCTTCACGGGATTGGCCGGTTGGAAGTGGACATCTCCAAGGCCGAACTAAAAAAGGCTCAGGCGGTTCTCACCAGAGCACAAGTGATTGTTCAAGGTTGCCGGATTCCTGCCCCTTTTGCCGGCCATGTGGTCAAGACGTTGGTCCACCCTTATGAAAGTGTGAATCCCTACGATGATGTGGTGAGTATTGTGAGTAATCAGGATTTGGATATTGAATTGATTCTTCCGTCGTCTTCGCTGCGGTGGATCGCCAAGAAGAGTCCGTTTTCGTTTAGTATCGATGAGACTCAAAAGGACTACTCCGCGGAAGTGGTGGAAATTGGTTCTCGTGTAGATCCCGTGAGTCAAACCATTCGGGTCTTTGGTCGATTTCACAAACACCCCACAGGTGTCTTGGCCGGTATGAGTGGAAGCGCGCAATTTCCGGAAGGCACGTTTCCCACTCAATCAACAATTACGCCAAGTACGAAACCTGTAGCCTCACCGACGTCCAAGAGTAAGCAGACTGTCAAACATTAACTCCTTTCCGGATCGACCTCTCTGTTGATCAAAATGAGGGAAACCTTCGTGGTGCAAACAGTAACCCAGACAGAGTCCCCTTCGCGAGGGACCGGTAAGGACTTTAAACCCTCCTCCGGTCTGGCTGGCGCCCCTTCCATCGCGTCCAAGGTCAAAACGGAAAAAGATTCAAGTATTTTCCTGGCACTGCTTCAACTGGAAAGTCAGGTTCGCAAGGCTCAAACAGTAAAAGAACTCTGTTTTCTTCTGGCCAATGAGACCCGACGTCTCGTGGACTTTCGACAAGCCTGTATCTTTTCCATCAATCCGAAGGGGCGGGCGCGGGGCAGGGTGGAAGCGGTGTCCAGTGTGGCCGTGGTTGACCGCAATGCGCCGATGATCAATTGGATCGAACGCGTCATTTCAGAATTATGGGAACAAGGTAGTCTCAAAGATCCCGGTCCTCTCTCCTCCACTCATTGTTCGACAGAATTCCGACGTGATTGGAAGTCCTTTGCATTTCCTTATGTCCTCTGGTGTCCATTGATCCGTGGGGATCAGCAGGTAATTGGTGGTCTGTGGTTAACCAGGGAGATAGCCTGGCAAGATGAGGAAGTGCAAGTGATCCAGCGGTTTGCCGAAACGGTGGCTCATGCCTGGCAGGCGCTCGGGGGCACGAAACGGAGAGTGAAAAACTGGCAGGTTATCAAGACCTGGATATGGGGAGTGCTGGTGGTAGTGATGGCCGCCATGTGGCTGCCCGTTCGATTGTCCACGCTGGCTCCGGTGGAAGTGGTGCCGCGGGATCCGTCGGTGGTGACGGCTCCATTGGATGGGGTGCTGGGAGAAATCCTTGTCCACCCGAATACACTTGTTCAAACCGGTCAAACCCTTTTTCGCTACGAGGACACCACATTCCGGAATCAGTTTGAAGTGGCGGAAAAGAATCTGTCCGTCACCTGGATGGAGTATCGCAAAGTGTCGCAGAGTGCCTTTGTCGACCATGACACCGGTGCGGGTATGCCCGTGCAAGCTTCGGAAGTCCGGCTAAAGGAAGCCGAACGGGATTACGCCTGGGACATGTTACAGCAAGTGGAGGTCAAAGCTCCCCGGGCGGGCATTGTGATTTTCACGGATAAATCCGAGTGGATCGGCAAGCCGGTGGTGGTGGGCGAACGCATTATGGAAGTGGCCGATCCCCAGGAGTTTGAATTGAAAATTGATCTACCGGTGGAAGACGCTATTGTGTTACGGGAAGGCGCCGAGGTTGAGGTGTTTTTGAATGCCAATCCCTTACAAGCCATTCCTGCCCAATTAATCCATGCCAGTTACCATGCAAGTATTCTCCCGACCAATGTCCTGGCCTATCGGGTGGAAGCCGCGTTCATGGACCCGCCTGAAGATATTCGAATCGGCTGGCAGGGCACTGCCAAAATCTATGGGGAACCGGTCACTCTGTTTTTCCATCTCTTCCGTCGCCCCCTTGGAGTTCTTCGACAAACGTTAGGTATCTAAATGGGTCAGTCAAAGCCTCAAGAAGACGTTCCCCTTCCACCCTTGCGAGAAGATCTTCAGATCCTGCCCGGTACGCCCACGCCCGATGGTGTCCCCACCTGGACGATTGTGGACACGGTTCGAAATCAATTTTTCCAAATTGAATGGTCCGCGTTCCAACTGCTTTCACATTGGCAGGCGGGAACTGTCGAGGGACTGGTGGATTCGGTTACTCGAACCACCTCGGCCAAGGTCTCAACCGGGAATGTGATGGAGTTGATCCAGTTTCTCTATCGGAACAATTTAACCCGGGATTCCTTAGCCGGTGGAAGTCAGGGGTTCCTCGGGCAGGCCGAACAGGCAAAACAACATTGGGTGCTGAGAGTGCTCCACAACTATTTATTTTTCAGAATTCCCTTATGTAATCCCGACCGGTTCTTACGAGCAACGCTTCCGTTCGTCACTCCGCTGTTTAGTCGCTGGGCCGTATGGTGCGTGATCATATTGGGTGTGATCGGGTGTATGGGAGTCGTGCGGCGGTGGGAATCGTTTGCCAATGTCTTTTTATACTTTTTTACGTTTCAAGGGATGGCCGGATATATCATCGGGTTGGTGGCCATTAAGATCTTGCATGAACTGGGGCATGCCTATACCGCTGTTCGATACGGGTGCCGGGTTCCCACGATGGGCCTCGGGTTCCTCATTATGGTGCCTGTCCTCTATACCGACACGACCGACTCCTGGCGGCTCACGGTCCGGAAGCAACGCGCGGCCATTGCCGCTGCGGGAATGGTGGTGGAACTCAGTGTGGCGATGCTCGCGACTTTTTTGTGGAACTTCTGTCCTGATGGCATTGTCAAAAGCATGCTCTTTGTGTTGGCGACCACCAGTTGGGTGACCGGGCTGTTGATCAATTTGAATCCGCTGCTCCGTTTTGACGGCTACTACGTCCTCTCGGATTGGCTGGGTGTCCCGAATTTGCAATCACGGGCTTTCGGGTTTGGTCGTTGGAAATTACGGGAATGGCTGTTTGCCTGGGGAGATGTTCCTCCGGAACAGATGCCCCGGCAACGGCAATTGGTGCTGATCGCCTATGCGTGGGCGGTGTGGGTCTACCGGGCCGTCGTGTTTGTCGGCATTGCGGTCCTGGTGTATTACTTTTTTTTCAAGGTTTTGGGCGTCATCCTCTTTCTCGTGGAAATAGGCTGGTTTCTGGCATGGCCGGTCTATGAGGAACTGCAGGTCTGGTGGAGACGTCGGACGGCCGTGATTCAATCCTGGCGAGGGCGGGGAATTGGAGTCGTACTGACGGGGTGTCTGCTCATGAGCATGATGCCATTGGATACGACAGTGGAGATTCCCGCAATTCTTGAAGCTCCGGAACGCACGACCCTGTTTCCACCGGCTCCGGCAATGGTGGTGGAGGTGTTGGTTGAGGAGGGAGATCGGGTCGAACATGGCCAAACACTTTTGATGTTACAGTCGCCGCAGGTGGAACATCAGATTGACATTATCGAACATCGCATTGCGGCCTTAGAATTGCGCGCGGGACGAGAAGTCGCCTATCAGGATGATCGGGATGATCATCTGGTGATTTGGGAGACGCTGGTGGGCGAACGAAAGGCGTTGGACGGCCTGATCATGCTCCGGGAACAATTGACCTTGCGTGCTCCGTTCTCCGGCGTGGTCACGGATCTGTCGTCGTCCCTCCATCCAGGGCTGTGGGTGAATACCGACATGGCGATGGCCCATGTGATTGGGGAACATCCATCCGTGGTGCTGGCCCTCGCCACGGAAAAAGAAAAAGCCAGGCTCTCGGTGGGGAATGAAGGATGGTTTTATCCGGACGACCCTACGCGGTCTGCCCGACCAGGGCAGCTTCGGGACCTTCGTCATGTGGACGAATCGGAAATGGCGTTACCGTATTTAGCCTCCACCTATTCCGGAGGTGTGCCCGTGCGCCAGGATGCGCGGGGCAGATTGATCCCCGAGCATTCCGTGTACCGGGTGGAACTGGATGTGACGGACAAGGATCTCTTCTGGAATCAGGTTGTGCGAGGGGTGGTCCATGTGAAGGGCAATGGTCAAAGTGTGATGGGGCACCTTGGGGCACGTGCGGCCTCCATTCTCATTCGTGAAAGCGGAGCCTGATTGTTAGGTGGAAACGTGGAGTTGGGTAGATGCACTCGGTTAATCGGCATTTTCTTTGGCTACTGCAACTAGGAAAATCCTCGAGACTTCCCGGCCTCCCGATCAAGAGTCACAGTAGTGATGCAATCATGACCATCATTAATTCGGCTTAGTAAATGGCGGGTAAAATTAGCACGACTCTTTCGGTAATCGTCCAAAGCTTGCCAGACCACCTGGGGATCTTCAACTCGTAATTGGGCGACATGCAATACGTATTCGATGGTCTTTACGAGAGTCTCTTTTGTTTGTCGGTAATAGCCCTCAAGAACCCAAAACGTTTCACACAACACCAAGTGGTTTAAAAAGCCGGGGTTTTCCTGCGAGCATTGCTTTTCAATAAGCTGCGTAGCAGCCCTGGGTTGGGCGGGATCGTCCTGGACGAGATAGCGGACGAGCACATTCGTATCGGGGTCTGTCATGGTCTGCCCCTCGCTGTTTTATGGCAGCTCGCATGGCTTCGAGAGTGACTGGTTGTTTGGGCTTAGGAAGCAAACCTTTTAATATTGTGACATCCGAGGTCACCGGCCACACGGTAATCCGCCATCTGGCCCCACAAGAAATTCCACCCGATCTCCGGGTTGTAGCTTTAATTGTCCTCGGATCTCCTTGGGAAGGGTAATTTGTCCTTTGCTGATTAATGTGGCAAAGGGCATGGCATCCTCCTTTCATTTATATTAAATCCTTACTGTATAGTAAAAATTCTGGCAACTTTATTTGTGTTGGTAGGCCTTCTGACACCCGACACCCGGAATTGTCATTTTCCACAGACGAACATCCACCACCATTCAGCAGCGCCACAATAACCCGCTAAAACAGCCCTCAACCCACATCAAGAGTATCCCCCCCGGATCCGACAAAGGATATGGGAGATCCTCCTTTTGAGGGGTCCATTGCGTTGACCGATTTCCTCTGGAGAAATCAAGGCTTTTGCACCATCTGTGGCACGAGAATTTTTATCCTCATATTTCTTTTACTATTAAAGAGCGTCCCATGAAACTTATGCATTACAAGCCCGCGACGCTCGAAGCCGTGAATGACGTCAAGGTGGTGAAACCTGGTTCCCAAAAGATCCGGAGGCACACTCCACTCCAAGGATCCTCCACCGTCAGATTTCCCGGAACCTTTACGGCCTTAAAGGAAAGGATCCAGTTTGATGGAGCCGCCTTCGCCACGGGAGCAGAAATCGTTCAAGCTACCACCACGGCGGACACTCTTGGCATCGAGGCCGAAACAACCACAGATTGGACTTATGCGGATTCTTCTGCCCAGGGTGCCCTGCGATTGTCTGGTCTCTCCTTTTCTGCGACGCCGGAACGTAAAGATATGGAAGGGATCTATCATGCCGCTGAGGTCATTTTTTTAAATTCCACGCAAGATGGTATCGAACAAATTACTGAAGTCCTGAAAGGTCGTACGGACATTGACGTCATTCATCTCATTTCGCATGGGAACCAAGCAGGGCTTCGGTTGGGGACAGGTCTCCTCACGTTTGATTCAATGCATGAGGCCTGCGGCAATGAGTGGACCATTATTTCCGACGCCCGTTCGAGCACGGGCAATATTTTTATTGACGGCTGGAAGGATGGGGAACGGACCGCTGGGCGAGCCGTACCAGGGAAATTTGCGCAGCTCACCGACGCAGATATTGCCGCTAAAACCGACCTGCCAGGAAGTACGAATTTTGGTGTTCAAGGGGACCAGAAGCTCAACGGGGAGTTCCCATACCTCATCATTAACAGTGCCGGACCCGATGAATGGCACGGGCTGTTAACTGAGACCGCATATATCGCATTTGAATCAGCGTCCTTGGAGATGGGCGAGCAATCTAATGAGGTTCACTCAATCAAGCCGTGGAGCCAAGCCTTTTTATATGATAGTACACCCTCTTCTATATATACGGTTGACAGTAATGGTCTCGTTCTCACCTCGACTTTCCCCTCCGTATCCTCATGAAACGACTGACGCCCATCTTTTGGATGAGTCTGGGGCTGGTATCCCTTACCCTGAGTATCCTCTTAATCAGTGACCTGATGGTGGGTCTCATTCCGGACCAAGCTGCCCAAATCTTTACCTACCGGCAAAAGTTCAGCGAAGCGATGGCTGTCCAGTATTTCATCCTGGCGCAGAGGGGTGACAATCAGGGCCTTCAGCAGGCTTTGGATCTCTTGGTTGAACGGAATGGGGATATCCAATCAGTGGCTTTGGTCTTGGAAAGCGGTGAGATTATGGCCATGGCCGGGCCCCATCATGCTCTCTGGAGCCAACCTTCAGAAGGTCACTCTACGCCTGAACACATTCAGATTCCCATTTCCAAGGGGGACCTGCATTGGGGAACCTTACAACTCCGATTTCCTTCGCCGGATATTAGTTTTTGGGCCCGTGTCCTCGATAATGCCTGGGTCCGAATTCTTGGGCTGGTCATGGTCTACGGATTTGTGGGCTATTTCCTATATATGAAGCGAACGTTGCGGCAACTCGATCCCAGTTCAGTGGTGCCCATGCGTGTGCAAGCCGCGTTTGATGTGTTGGCGGAGGGTGTGGTGTTCCTGGATGGTGAGGACCGTATTGTGCTAGCCAATCGCGCCTTTAGTCTCATTGTTGACGTGGCTCCTCACGACCTGATCGGGAAAACACTGGATAGTTTTGAATGGACGTCATCTGACACGGTTGACCCGTTGAGCATCTACCCGTGGAAGACGGCGCGACAGGGAAAATGCTTGAGATTGGATGTGCCCCTGGTTTGGGAGAGGAGGGGAAAAACCGTAAAAAAGTTTCGAGTCAATTGCACTCCCATCTTGGGTGAACGCAAGCAGGTCCGAGGAATTTTGGTGTCTTTCAATGATGTGACGGTATTGGAGGGCACGATTCGGGAGTTAGAGTTGTCAAAAACCGAATTGGAAAAACTGGCTCACCGAGATCCCTTGACGGGTTGTTGCAACCGGCGAGCGTTATTCGAGGCGTTTGAAGAACTGTGGGAGAGGGCTCACCATGATGGGAGCGATTTGGTCTGTATTATGGCGGATATCGACCATTTCAAGTCGTATAACGATCGGTTTGGCCATGCGGTTGGGGATCAAGTGATTCAACTCGTGGCGAAATTGTTATCAACAACTTTGCGTCCGTTGGATATTATCGGCCGATATGGGGGAGAGGAATTTTGCATTCTCCTGCCTGGGCGGACTTGTGTCGAGGGCATGTTGGTGGCCGAACGGTTACGCGAAACCATTGAGCTTTCGGCCAGTACGGCTATTCGCACCACCTCCGGACAGAAAATTACGATGAGTTTTGGTGTGTCAGCCGCCACTTTAGGAGCTTCTGATTATTTGGAATTGGTGGCCCAAGCCGACAAAGCCTTGTATGTGGCCAAGGAGAATGGGCGAAATCGGGTGAAACAGTGGACGGTTGATGAAGCGGTCGCTGGGTCGGCTCAGGATGAGAAATTAATGAGTCACTCAGAATCCTAGCTGTAGCGGAGGAGGAAGTCGGATCATATGCAATTTACGGATGATTTCTACCTAGCCCCTATTTGAGGAAATGCCCCTCGCAGATGACATCGAAGTGGATGAAGGATTTTTTCGGCGGTCTGAATGGAAAGCGTGAGTGTAGTGCTATGGGATGACTTTACGATGGAATTTTTCTGGGCGATTTTTGGAACTGCAGTACAATTAATTTTGTCTTTTATTGCACCACTTTTTCTGGTAACTGGAGAACTTTGTCTTGGTATTTTGAGCTTAGGGTATAAACGACCTCAACTTAAAAAGGAGGCCATTAAAAGCGAACTACCATATAGAGAGGTCAGTTTTTGGGTTGGTCTAATAGTTTGGATTGGAATTATTCTTTATTTTACATACCCTCAAGAGTGAATGTGGTGGAAAGCGCAGAGTACTATAAAAATTTGAGAAGCATCTCTTGAAAACCTTCTGCTTCCTGCCAGGATGAACGCACCCAGCTCAGTTCGTCGGGTTCATGGCCTGATGCAACATATCAGTGATCCATAATTTGAAGAATCGTTGGGCGACTTGGTGATATTCTGTCAGTTTCCCTGCGATCTCTGTCATTGCAAATTGCCCATTCACAAATAAATCATGGTCGATGAGATAGCCCATTTCCTGTATAGGTTGCGCGATCGGAACGAGACCATGTCGAACGCACACCAGGTCATCTCCACCATTCAGTCCTATCACCACTTCACTGTGCGTGGCTTTCATGGCTCCGGCCACCTCAGACCAGGCGAGATCTCCTGTCCATTTCTTCTGTGGCAGTTGATTCCAATCTTTGTCCGTCAGGCCAAGGACGGACTTCCGAATGATATTTCTGAAACGTAACCCGATACGGGAGAGATACGGTGGGGTATATTCGTTCTCCACTGCATTCGTCGCCAACCGGATATGTGTCTGAAAGGCCTCCCAGCCTTCATATGGGTGCATTCCGGTGTTCAGCTTTTTTTGTTTGACGCGCCGACACTCAGGTCTCTCTCGTCTTTATGAGGCTGTGACGGGTAGGCGGGCTTCTTCCATGAGGGTTAACATGGCGGAGAGCTGTTTGCCTGCTTCCAGCATGCACTCTTTGAGGCCTTCCTCATCCAGCCCTGTTAATTTCCACGATTCAGGAGCTACGAGATTTTGCCATTCGGCATGTCCCTTGGGAGATTGGAACCCTTCCGTGAGTGCGCCGGCCATATTGAGGAGCGCCGCTTCAAATCCGTGCTCGCTGGTCCCTGATGGATTGTTCTGATACCGAATAGCGATCCCGAAATTTTTGGGTAGTTGCCATTCCTCAATGAGTGTCTGACCCACTTCGGTATAATCGAATCCCAACAACTGTTGTTCCAGGATATGGACGGGAGAGCCATCTTTGGCCGACTCCCGTAACACCTGTTCGGACGGTTCGGGAAGTTGCTCATAGAGGAGGAGATGTCCAATATCTCTCAACAGGCCCTCAACAAACATCCGTTCACTATCAACCAGAAAACATTTTCTGGCCAATTCCCGTGCGACCAGTCCACTAAAAAAGCTGTTAGACCAATAGACACTCATACTCATTACGTGTTGATTGAGGCCTGAAAAAGTTTTGGTGACCGAGATGGCGAGCGTCAAATCATGGAGAGGTTGCATCCCGAGGATTCCGACAGCCCGCGAAATGGTCTCGACTTTTCGAGGCATGGCATAAAATGCGCTATTCACTAATTTGAGGACGGCGACGGTCATGCCGGGGTCAATGCTGATCGCCCTGGACAGATCGGCCATGGTGGACTCTGGATTATCGATGACCTTTTTGACTTGTAGATAGACTTCCGGCAGGGTAAAGAGTTTCGTGCAATTTTTTACCAATTCCTCGGCTGTTAGCATGGTGATCCCTTCTGGTGCAACTCTGGAGTTCAATGGTCAAAACGTCGACCTTTTCTTATAGTTCTCGGATATTTCCCCGGGGTACTTAAAATGAATCCTTTCCCGTTCCGGGCTTTTGAACCATGGAACTGGGCGGGGGCCAAACGGTTTGTTTGTGGAGAATGCCGGAGAAAGCCTGTCCCTGGTTGGTCAGATCAGGCTGCGGTCATGCTTGTGAAGGAACGAGCATTGTGGGAGGAACGATTAGGCACGATCGGGAGTGTGAGAGGTGGAGGCCGGAGGCATTGCTGTAATTTTTTTTTGGATGCGGTTCCTTCCCCATGTGATGATGCCAAACGAGAGACCTAGAGCAATGGGTACGAAGATCCCGGAGGCCAACTCATACTTGTCGAGCCAACCGAGTTCGTGCAGGGCCTTAAAGAGGTAGTTGGCGAGGCCACTTACATAATAGGCAATCACGATCACGGAGAGGCCTTCCACGGTATGTTGCAAGACGACCTGGCTTTTGGTGGTCTTATCCAAGCTGGCCAGGAGATTCACGTTTTGATCTTGTTGCGCCAAATTTTGCTCTTGTAAGAGTAGTTCCACCTTGGTGCGCAAGACGGCAATGGTGCCTTCAAAGTCCTGCTCTAAGGCCTGAACCCGGGAGAGCAATTGCTGGTATCCATCGGCGACTCCTGTAATTTTCCATTGAAAATAATCGATGAGCGTTCGACCGTAGGGCAGCGGCTGCTCTTGGAGTGCCAGAGTATTACTGTGCACAATTCGATCATAGGGGACCGAAGCCGAAAGGCGGTAACGTAGCGAAGCGGTCAACCGTCCCACTTCAAGGAAATCATGGGTTAACCCTTCCAGCCATTGTTGAAGTGTGCTGTGTGTGGCTCGGTTCAGTTCTTTTGTGATAAGGGTCCGTTGATAGAGATGACGCTGTTCAAAGATTTGAACCTGATCGACTGACCGGGAAAAGGCTGGATAGGGCAGTAAAATCAGATGGGTATAATTTTCAAGAGTCGTCAAAATCGTCATGAGTCTGGCTAGTTTTTGCCGAAGCAAAACAGGATCAGGAGCCCAAATGAGATATCGTTCTCGATCATGTTCGTCTGGAGTAAAGCTGGTGGCCACGGAGATGTCCTCCCCCAGAACCTTGCTGGCATACATTTGTGGTCCGGGGAGAAGGGTTGCCAATTCCTCCTGGTCGTAAGTACGCGCAGGGATGACCAAGAGATCCAAGGCGTTGACTTGGATGCCCAACGGAGAAAAGGGAAACACATAGTCGGGAAATCCCAACGGTCCGAATCCTAATGGTTGGGTTGCGTTAGAGGGGATATGCCAAACCTGATAGCTGTAATATTCAGTGTGAGCCTCCCAAATGACAATGAGTTTGTCCTCATTCGTTCCTTTTTTTACTCCGAATCCAACCTTGTCTTCCATGACGGCGTGGGTGGGATCGATCTCTAAACAGGCCAAAAGCTGTTGGAACTCTTTTCGACTCTGCGGACGTTCAACTGCCGGGTTCGCCATACGATAGGCGGTGTGATGCACATGGGCGGGAACATCCAACCAGCCTTCCAAATATTTTTCTTGCGCCTTATGCATTTGGCGAAGAATGCCTTTTCCTGGGGATCCGGGTTTTAATTTCATGGACGTGTGAAAACTTGTGATGAGAATCGTGATGGAAAGGATTCGCTACGCATTTGAACAGAGTTCTACCCTACCTGAGAGGTCTCAGGCAAGTGAAGCATAGGAGTAAAGGGCGTTTAAATGGCGTTCAAAGGGAATGAGTCCGGGAACCGATCGTGGTCATGCTGAGTTAAGTTGAGCATGAATCCAGTCGCATAGACGATTTTCGGCCCAAAAGGGATCCTCATCCTTATGGTGTTGTTGAAAAAATCCGCAGTGGCCCCCATGAGCAGGTGCCTCAAGCTGGATGAAGGGGTTCGCGTCGAGAGCAGGGTCGGCAAACATGTGGTAGGGGATAAACGGGTCGTCTTGGGCCGTGATGATGAGGGTCGGGATGGTGATTGAAGATAGCGTGTTCCAAGCGGCGCTTTGTTCGTAATAGTCTTCGGCATCTCGATACCCTCCGTCTGGAGCGGTATAGATTTCGTCAAATTCCCACATGGTCCGTATATGAGAAAGGTGTGAGAGATCCCACCGACCTGGGAAGAGGCGGGCTTTTTTGCGCAATTTTCCTGTTAGGCTTTTCAGGAAATACCGATGATAAAGCCAGTTGGAAGGATGTTGCAGGGCGTGTACGCAGGCTGCGGGCTGGATGTTGGGACAGACGGCCGCGACTCCACGAAGAGAGGGGAGGGTGGTTCCATGCTCGCCAGCCAATTTGAGGGCAAGATTGCCTCCCATGGAATACCCGATGAGCCACACCGCGGTGCAGCGATTCTCCTCGGTAATTTCTTGAATAATCCTGGCGTAATCCTGACTGAGCCCATTGTGATAGAGGGTAGGTGTCAGATGTTCGGATCCGCCACAATTGCGTTGATTGATGCGAATGCAATTCCATCCTGCATCCCAACATTTCCTGGCCAGTCCCCGCATATAGTGGGATTCGGTGCACCCTTCGAGGCCATGAACCATCAGGATGGTGGGGTGTTGTGAGGGGCAGGGTTGCCAATGACATTTTGTGAGTAGGCCTACCTCGGGAGAGACCTGAAAGATACGGTCTTGTGTGGGCAGTGCCGATGGGAAACGACCACGGGGCCACCAGCGGGGGAGAAGGGTCATGCGGTGCGGGCCATCTAACCACGGGTGTGGAATAAAAGGTTGGGACGGCCACAAACAATGATTAACCATGGGTGAGCAGGATGAGGCTTTCGATGGCGGCTTTTCGATTGTCTCGCATGTTTGGGATACCAAAACTCCTGTGCGTAAGACAAGTCAGGATAAGGGCATTAGACAGGAAGTGGCCGATCGGGTGGGTGTGAATATCTTACACGGGGAATGACTATTTGACAGGGCACGAGAACTTTCGGTAGACCACCTCAGGTTTTTATGTGTTGTTGGTCCATTTAGTTTGCCCATATTCCGTCAATCTTTACCGTAGGATCGTGAACGTGTCTATGAAAAAACCAAAGTCTTCACAATTTGCAGGAAGCCGGGAAACCTTTCTCATTTTTATTGTGGTGGCCTGCGGGATTATGGCGACCATTTCAGTGAATCTGTTCAATCAATCGCCTTCGGATCCTAGCGAAGCCCGCGTGGGGGAATCCACCAATCCGGAGCAAACAAAATCCCCATCCGCCAAAATTCCGTCTGTGGAGCTAACCGATGTGCCACTGGCCACGGGTACCGAGCCGCTGGAAAAGTTGTTTGTGCAATCCGGCTGCGCGGTGTGTCATACGATTCCAGGTATTGCTCCTGCTCTGGGGCGTGAGGGTCCTCGGTTAGTCCTAGGGACGAATGGACCCCTTCGATTGGCGGACCCTCAATATCACGGGACGGCGACAACCGTTCGTGAATATGTCCAGGAATCGATTTTGAATCCAGGCGCCTACGTGGTGCCCGGATACTCCGATCGGGTGATGCCCCGATGGTATGGGAAGCGACTGAATGCGATGGCGTTGGATCGAATGGCCGAGTATTTAGAAAACGTGAAGGAGTAACAACCCTCTGGCAGCTTCACACGATGGGAACGCATCCATTCATCTGTTTTTAGTGTAAGCTCTCCGAATCCCTTTGAGCACGTCAGTTCCCATGGTAATAGTCATCCAACGGTACGACCGCCTGCCATCGTAAAGGGTGATGTGAGGGTATTAGGGTTGGAACCGAAAGCCGAATAACATACCGATATTGAAATTGTCGCTACTTTTCCGATTATTCAGATCAATATCTTGGAAAGTAAATATGAGTGTACTTGACAGATCAACAGTCCGATTGATCTTGAAGGCTGCGGTAGCCCCAAAAGGAAAGCTATAACTGACATCGCTGTCATCACGACGGCCGTGTTCCAAATCCGCATAGACAAAGCCAATTCCGCCAAAAGGAATGATGGTGACAGCACCGACGGGAATGTGATATCGACCGATTCCGGCGAAGGTGACTTGAGTGAGGTCGCCGCCGGGAGAAAACAAGAGTTGCGGGCCAACAGAAACTTGTGAGTTGAGAAAATAGTCTCCCTGGAAACCGAGCGTGAACACGGTGTCGTCGGTGGTATCTGACAGGAAACCGATATCCGTTCCAAACGCCCACTTGTTTTCTGCCCGTGCGAAAGGACTGCCTACTGAGAGCGCAAAAAGGAGGGCTAAGACGGCCAAGATCGTTTTTATCCACTTATCGATCATCATGTCTCGTTTTCCTCTTGATTCAATTGGTTGTGTGAGCGATGGGACTTATCCTTTCCTTATTTCTGAATCACTCACTGGTCTTTAGTGCTGCCCCCGCCGTTTTAGCTTAAACTCGTTTTCACAACTTCCCTCTTCCCTGGATCCTGATGGTATACCATCGACCATCTGAAGGCCCAAGAAAAAAGGAAGATGAGGCCTTTGGCCCATCTCCTCCCGCCCGTTGCCAGCATAAGCTGGAAAATTTGGGAGGGTGTCATGGACCCTCAGAGACGTGAGTTCAGGAAATTTTTTTAATGTTTCGCGGTATCCTCTGCCATTTTCTCGGTACTTTCCATTGCCTCATTGAGGGCTTCTCCGGTTTTTTCGGCCGCGTTGTCCATGGCTTCCCCTGTGCTTTCCATAGCGTCCTTGACGGATTCGGTTGTTTTTTCTGCCGCTTGATCAAGGGTCTTCCCAGCTTTTTCGGCAGGACCTTCCGTTTCCCCGCACCCTGAGAGTGAAGCCATCAGTCCAAGCGCACAGACGAGACTCAGCCCTAATAGGGAAAATCGATTCATAGCAGAAACCTCCTGTTAAAGTTGGGGAACACCTTGCTGTCCATCCTTTTGGTCCTTCGTTCCAGAGGGGTCTACGAGTCTGGAGAAGGGGTTGAATGGGGTACGAGGACCAATCCATGCGTGAATGAACTTAATCTATTGTACTCTAATTTGAAGAAAGATCAATGATAAGTAGGTAATTTTTTTTACGTGAATGTCTTGCCTGACCATTGACCTGATTGAAACCGATATCTAGGGATGCTCTGGACAGGGGGCGATTTGGATGGAGGTCTTCCATGAATCTGGTTGTCCTGTTGTGGTTCGGTTATGACAGGATAGGACACGGTCCATGGGGAGGTGGTGCCTTATGTATATTTTGTGTCTTAACTTTTTTGAATACCTGTCGATAAGACTAGTACGTCTCATTGGGATAGTAAGTAGTAAACAACAATTTTTTTGCGGTCGAGGTTGTTATGGCAAAACCAGTTGGAAAGCTTCGAAAAATAAATTTGAGTGAAGTGTGGGGAAATGAGGCCGACGGGTTTGCTTCATGGCTCCAGCAGGAGGAAATTTTAGACATATTGGGAGAGACGATCGAGCGCCCCCTTAAGCCGGCTGGCAGTGACATTCCACTCAGTATTTTGGCCGGAGGAGTCCTCGCCAAAGATGCGAAGACCGGGAGTTACGTGATTGTGTTGGGTCATTTGGAGGGCATTGATCCCGACGCCCTGGGTAAACTGATTATGTATGCTGCGGGCCTTGATGCGAAGACGGTGGTGTGTGTGGCCCAGGGTATTTCTGCGGAGATACGCCAAACCCTGGATTGGCTGAATGGCGTTTCCCGTGATGAAGTGACATTCTACGGCGCTGAACTTGAATTATGGCGCATTGATGATTCCGTCCCTGCTCCCAACTTTCACCTTGTTTGTCAGCCCAACCTCTGGGCCAGGCAATTGAAAAAAGGTCAGGATGAGGGTGGGGAATCGAAAGCTGCGAAGGGATCTGAATTCGCTGAATTGAACGCGAACCATGAAGAAGGCGAGAAAGGGCCAAAAGAGAAAGGCGCAGCCCAACAGGGAAAACCCCCTGCAGCGGGCAAAGATGGAGTCTCTGTGCGTCAGAATTTTGTGTATACCAAAACCTTCTCCTAAAATCCGGTTGCGGTCCGTCCGCTGTTGGTTGTTTTTTGATCCACCTCATCTTTATAACAGGGAAGGGGTCTCCTGAAGGGCGTTGAAGTGCTCTTCACCCCCTGTCATCCCTTCCGTGCCCCCACCCAAGGTTCTTGATTCGAATCCACCATATGAATCGATGAAACCCTGGGGCGGTGGCTTGCCAATCTCTTTCCGGAAGCCGGATTGCATTTGCCCCGTGGGATCCTCAATTTCTCTCTAGCCGTCATGCCTGTTATTCTTGAGAGTCGCGACGCTCATGCCGTCTCTGTCCGGATCCGGTTTGACGGGATTTAGTAACCCTGAAAGATCGAGTATTGTCTTGCTCGTGTTGAGAGTTGGCGCGACTCATGGTAGCGTGGGGGCAACTGTACTCTCCACGCCTGGCGAATAACCCACAGGTCGTTTGGAAAAGTTGTTGGGGAAGGCCGTCCTCGGACCTTTTCGGACATTCTCTATGCCTAGATACGGGAGATTTAAACGGCCCGAGTCTTTTTTTTGAAGATGCGAGTCGCTGAATAATTTTGCATTTAATTTTCTGAAAGCTTGTTCACTATGTCGTCACCAGACCAACATGATTCCATCGACTTTATCAGAGCCAAGGTTATTGCAGATCTGGAAAACCAGACTATTGGCAAACGAGTGCACACTCGTTTCCCCCCTGAACCTAACGGGCATTTACATATTGGTCATGCGAAATCCATCTGTTTGAATTTTGGCATTGCCCAGGAATTCGGTGGGCTGTGTAATCTTCGTTTCGATGATACGAATCCGACCAAGGAGAACATGGAATATGTCTCTTCAATTCAGGAAGATGTCCGGTGGTTGGGCTTTGATTGGGATGATCGCCTCTTTTTTGCCTCAGACTATTTTGAGCAGCTGTATCAATTTGCGGTGCGACTGATTCAAAGCGGCCATGCCTATGTGGATAGTTTAACGGCCGAGGAGATCCGGGTTTGTCGAGGGACGCTGACTGAGCCAGGGAAGGATAGCCCGTACCGGAATCGTACCATTGAAGAAAATTTGGCCTTATTTACCCGAATGCGGTCCGGAGAATTTGAGGACGGAGCCCATGTGTTGCGAGCCAAAATAGATATGGCCTCGCCGAATATTAATCTGCGAGATCCTGCCTTGTATCGTATCCGACATGCCTCGCACTATCGGACCGGCGATGATTGGTGCCTCTATCCCACCTATGACTTTGCGCATCCTCTTTCCGATTCATTAGAGGGCATTACGCATTCGTTGTGTACGCTGGAGTTTGAGGGTCACCGTCCCTTATATGACTGGTTGCTCCGGGTGTGTGAGGTCTCGTGTTATCCCCAGCAAATTGAATTCGCCCGTTTGAATCTCGGGCATACTGTGATGAGTAAACGCAAGCTTCACCAGTTGGTGGAGGAGAAGCATGTGAACGGGTGGGGGGATCCTCGGTTGCCCACTTTGAAAGGGCTTCGGCGTCGGGGTTACACGCCTGAAGCGATTCGCAATTTTTGTGAGCGGGTGGGGGTGGCGAAACGTGACAGTGTGATTGAAATGGCTGTGTTGGAGCATGCTATTCGAGAAGATCTGAACCGGTCGGCGCCGCGGGTGATGGCGGTATTGCATCCTCTGAAAGTCATTATTGAAAATTATCCGGATAGGCAGGTTGAGGTCTTAGAGGCGATCAATAATCCTGAGGATCCCACCCAGGGCAAACGGGAAATCCCATTTTCTCGTGAGCTGTATATTGAACAAGACGATTTCCGGGAAGATCCACCTAAAAAGTTTTTTCGCTTATCTCCAGGGCAGGAAGTACGTCTGCGCTATGCCTATATTATTCGCTGTGTCGGTGTCGAGAAGGATCCCGGAACCGGAGAAGTGACGGCTCTACGATGTACCTTCGATCCTGAGACGAAAAGTGGCGGGAGTCAATCAAGTCGAAAGGTAAAAGGGACTCTCCACTGGGTCTCGGCTCAGCATGCCCTTCCTGCCGAAGTAAGACTTTATGAGGCCCTGTTGACTCAACCGAATCCCGGTTCGGGGAGTGAGCCTCAGGACCTTCACCGTCTGCTCAATCCACATTCCTTGACCGTGTTGTCTGATTGCCAGGTCGAACCCGGTCTTAGAGGGACTCCATCAGGTAGTCGGTTTCAGTTTGAGCGGCAGGGATATTTTTGTCTTGATCCGGATTCCACACAGGATCGTTTGGTCTTTAACCGGACGGTGCCGCTTCGAGATACATGGGCGAAAATTGATAAGAAGTGAGCGCTCTTTTACCAAAGATTCAACCCCGATGTATTGGTATTTTGAAAATAGCCAACAATTGCGTCTCCTCGTCGGGTGTTGAAAATCTCCAGGTTCCTGCCGGGATATCCAAGGGCAAAGGGCCGATTTGTATGCGTTTGAGATCGAGAACTTTGAGCGGCGTATGAAATTTTGGATCTTTCAGGGCATGGAAGATTCGACGGAGGTGCCGGTTTTTCCCCTCCTGTAAGACGACTTCTAGCTGTGTTTTGGGTCCGACTTCTCTTTTTTTTGTAACCCTGTGTACTTTTAAAATTCCAATGGAAGTGGACACTCCCTGTAACAATTGGGATAAGTCATCGTCTGAAATTCTTCCCCGGACCTCAACCTCATAGGTTTTTTCGCATCCGCCTGGCGCTGTGAGCCGGTCAACCAATGCTCCATCTTGAGTGAAGAGTAGGAGGCCACGGGAGTCTTTGTCTAATCGGCCGATTGGTACCCAGCCTTCCTGCAATAAGAAAGGCGGTAGGATATGGTAGACGGTTTTTCTCTCCCTCTCATCCTTTCGAGTCACCAGGTACCCTTTGGGCTTATGGAACAGGATGACGCTGGTTCGCGCCGGAGGAGAAGGACCTGCTCCAGCGCCCAATTTCTTGAACTCAGACATGGTTGTTTTTTATTGAATCGACAGTGGCGGAGGAATTCGAGATCTCTGGTGGTTCTTGTTGCCACTCACAAGTTCGGGCTCCTTCTTGGCCAAATGGTTGTGGCTTTGAGAGAAATGTCTCCACGAATCGCTTCCGGTACTCTGATCCAATAGCCTTGGATTCGATGAAGGGTGTGCCAACCAACTGGGCTCTGTATTTTATAAGTGTTTTTTACTATCCGGCTCAATGGAATAGTGAGCGGCTCAAAGCCCTGGCTGGAACGTAAATATGAATTCTGAAGAGTGTTGCGGAGTTGAAATCGCCACCTGAGGCGTCTCCTAATTGAAGTTTTTCTATAATCCATTGTTTTTTAAGGAAAAAAGATGAAAGTTTCCGGGAAGAAAGTCTTGCCCGTTGTTTTGTAGAATTTTTGGAGTTATTTTCTTTAAAGAAAGGGTATGTTTTTTTTAAGCATCGAGTAAAGACCTGTAAAAACCCTGCCGATACAGAGAGTAGAGGCAGGAATGAAGAACCGCTATCCTGGGGGTCTTCGACATGCTAGGGAAAATTTGTTTTGTCTTGGCCATGGTTGCTCTCGCTTGCTGCGTGACGGTGCTCTCCTGGTTTGGGTGGGTCCATGGAGTATCTTGGTCAAGGCGCAAAACCTGTTCTCCTCATCATGAGTAAAGATCACTCAGCTCATCTCCCGACGCCTGCCTCGTTTGTTCGTATTTAGTTTGAGAACCGAATCCATTCTTTTTTGACCGTGCTATCAGTATTCCTGAGTCCTTGCGGTTTTGAGGTTGGTTGTTGGAATGTCGTGTGAGCGGGGATTGACTGTCTTTGGCTCTCTTCGGACCCGGCACGTAACTCATATTCCGCGATCTACCTTGAATACTCCCGAACAGGAGGTCCGGCGATATGTCGAGCAGCAAACGACCGCCCAAGGAACTACACCGGCATCCACGAGTGGTAGGGACCGTTCCCAACTGGCAACGTGAGGATACCTATCCCTGCGCCCAGAGTTTAAACGATACCTTTTGGCGGTGGGAGTTTCTCCGGCGTCGTTCAGATTACCGGAAGGATTGGGAACAGCACTATTTGCAAACGTACGATTTTGATCTGTCCTGTGCCAAAGATCCTCAATATCCCACTCGGTATCGCAAAAAAGTTTTTACGCCGGATCATCCGGCATTTAAAGCTCGCATGCCGAATTCATTAGAAAAATACCATCTCAGTGGGCTACCGAATCCCTCCATTGCCAAACCCTGGATGTTGTCCTTTGATTCGAATTACGGCCGGATCTATTTCGGACAGGGACCGGATTGGCTCGGGGGAGGTGAAGAGGTCACCTTGTGTTTGTCGGAATGGCGAATGGCGGCCGTGTTTGATCTGAAAAAGCCGTTGTCGGGTCAAATCGAAAAAGTGAAGGCAGATCTTATGGAATGGCAACAACATCAAGTCGGTCGAAATCTCGAACGGAGAAAATGTCGTGACGAATGGCCGATGTATCTCCGCGTCCTGGATGCGGTGGATCTCGGCGTGCCGTTTCATGAAATTGGACGAACGTTATTTCATCTACACGATGATGAAATATGCGAAGCGCGAGCCAATCAAATGTATAAACGTGCGTGTCAAATCAGTGTGCATTTTCCTGTGTAAGAGGTTCAAGATCACGAGAGCCCGTCAGAGTGTGGCCATGGTCATCGCATCAGGTGTGGAAATGTAGAAGTCTGAAAATTTCAGTATGTATATGGGGGAAGGAACCGTACGATGAGCAAATTAATTGAGGCCTTAAATCGTTTACAGTCCGTGAGAACAGAAGAAGGTCTACCTTCCTCCCATTCTTTGCTCACTGACTCACGTCCGGACAAGCCGGAATCTGTGCAACAACATCGGCCGGATACGAAACCATCGTCCAAGAACAATCGTCACTCCGAGGAGAGTCCACGATTTAATCTGGCTCTCGGCGAATGGCTGGGGATTCTTCACCATGAATATCTTGGAAGTTTCGTCCGTGAGGGGGGTGGAGCGGTCAAATTTGCCGTGTTTCCCAGTGAAGACGGATTAAAAACCTGCCAACAGGAATTAGAGGGAATGGCCAAACGTGAAGGATATGTCTTGGCAAAAGTCGACGCGCGATTCACAAAAGCCCACATGATCGAGCGACTGTTTCAGAAAATTGCCAAACAAATAGATTGGGATGAACTCGCTTATCGATTTCTTCAAAGATTGCTCGAAGAGCATGGTCACCAAATTCCTTCAGACCGACAAGAATTCTCGTTGCGGCAGATTGCAATGGTGAATGAACGGAAGGAGCCGATGCTCCGCCGGGATATTCAAACATGGATGGAAAAAGCGATTGAAGGCGATTCAGGCCTGTGCCGTGAATTTCGCATGGCGATGATCCGGCTGTGTATGGCTCAGTTGGATGCCGGCGATTCCGATCGTGTCTTGGCCTCAGCGGTGAAAGAGTGGTTGTGTGGAGACCTTCGACTGGTGAGTGGAGTCAAAAAGGCGCTCATCTATCAAAAAATCTCGCGCCATAATGCACGGTACATGCTGTCTTCTTTAACTCGCTGGCTTCGATTAACGGGACAGGGAGGCCTCATTCTCTCACTCGATATCTCTCGGTATCTTATGAAAAAGGATGGCTTGCCGAATGATGGTTCACTGTCATTTTCGCCTTCAGCCACGATAGATTTGTATGAATTGCTTCGTCAATTTATTGATTCGGCTGATGAGATGGAAGGCTTGCTGATGGTGGTCCTGGCTCCGCAAGAGTTCCTGACCGATTCCCGCCGTGGTGTGGATCGGTACGAGGCTTTGAAATTGCGAGTATGGGATGACGTTCGTCCGAAACACCGTCAGAATCCATTGGCCTCGTTGGTCCGGATTCATAATCATCATCAACAGGTTTCTGAAGAAGAGCATGCTGCTTCCACCGCCACGCCGAGGAGAATGGTGCCTGATGGAGAAGCCCGTCGTGTCATTGAAGGTCTTCGGGCGGGGGTTCCGAACCGGCATGTGGTGACGACGCTTGGATGTCTTCAGCCGGAGGTGGAGGGACGTTTTCGGCGGTTATTAGAAGCCACACAGCAAAATATTACTGCGGGTTCGTGCCCACGTGGTATGGTGATCGAGGGCGCGTTTGGTAGTGGAAAATCGCATATCCTGGAGTATCTCCAAAATCTGGCGCTGGATGCCAATTTCATCTGCAGCAGGATTGTGATCAGTAAGGAAACGCCTCTGTATCACCCTGTCCGTTTGTATTATTCTGCGATCGAAGCTGCGGTAATTCCTGACAAACGCGGGGAAGTGTTTTCGGAAATTGCGGGTCAATGTGATGTCTGGGCGCCGCGCTATAAGAATCTTGTGACGTGGGTGAATGATCCGGAGAGTCAGATTGATGCCAGGTTTGCCGCGACGTTGATGCTGTATGAACGATTGAGCTCCGATATGGAGTTGGGCCACCGAATGACTCGATTTTGGACGGGAGACCCCATCGGGGTAGGAGATTTAAAAAAGTACCTGCAAGAAGCCGGATTTGGAGAGCGGTATGCGTTTGGAAAAATATCGGCTGCAGAATTGGCGCTTCAGCGCTTTCAGTTTGCTGCCCGTCTGATGCAAGCCGCGGGATATGCCGGGTGGATTTTGCTGATCGATGAAGCGGAACTGATTGGCCGATATTCGGTGAATCAGCGCGCGAAATCCTATGCTGAAGTGGCACGCCTCATGAATTTAGATGGCGGTCCTACCCTGCCAGGATTGGGTGCCGTGCTGGCCTTAACCAATGATTTTCGGGAAGAGGTCTTAGAGAAAAAAGGTGACAAGATCAAACTTCTGGAAAAACTTCGAGCGAAGCATACGGAAGCCGAACGACTACTAGCCGACAAAGCGGAGAAAGGCATGGGTTTATTGGAGACACAACGTATTCCCCTCGGACAGCCACCGAACGATATTATTCAAGAATCCTATCAGACGATTCGATCGCTTCATCTGAAAGGGCATGGGTGGCATATGTGGGAAAATGCGGCAAATGATCCGGCCCAAATTATCCCGGGAACCAGTATGCGGAAATACGTGAAGAGTTGGGTGACACATTGGGATTCACTTCGTTTCTATCCCGGAGAAGCGTGTGAAATTGAAGCTTCGCCATGGAAGCCGTCTTGTGTTGAGCAGGAAAACGCCCAGAAAGCCAACGCGGAAGAAGATAACCAGCAGAAAAGCCATGGGGGGCGTTTTGCGGTGGAAGCCGATTCGATGATGGCGGAAAAATCCGGAGAACAGGAATTTGTTGCCCCCGGCACTCCAAACACCTCTGGCTCCTTCACGAATGGCCCTAAAACTGCTTTCTAGCTCCGGTTCTGACCTTTTGGCGGAACTCCTCGCGTTCATGATAAGGTAGGCTCATCACGAAAGGGCGGTTCCCTTTCGTGCATGACGCTCTACTTTACTATCCCCGAATATGTAGCCGTATTCATTTGCAAATGTACCTGGTTTCCTTTTCCCTCCTCTCAGGTTTCCTATCTATTTTTGGACACTAGGAATATGGGTTTTTTTGATCCGCTTGTCGTTTCGTGACTGCTAACACGCAGGCCTTACCTGCCTCTCCTTCTCCGTTTCTCACGATTTTCCGCATGTGGTGGCCCCTGGCCGCGAGTTGGATGCTCATGGGCTTGGAGTTTCCACTGGTCACTGCCACGGTATCCCGCCTGGCCGATCCTGAGGTCCATTTAGCAGCCTATGGTGGAGTGGTTTTTCCTCTCTCATTGTTGATCGAGGCACCCGTCATTATGATTCTGGTTGCGTCTACCGCCTTATGTAAAGATTGGTTGGCCTATCGGCTTATTCGAAATTTCATTGTGGTTTTGGGAAGTCTTCTAACTGTCGTGCATATCGTCGTGGCCTTTACGCCGGTGTACGGGATGATCGTACAAGACGTGCTAGGTGTTCCTGATAGTATTGTGGAACCGGCCAGAATCGGTCTTCAATGCATGACGCCATGGACGCTCTCGATTGCGGTGAGAAGGTTTTTTCAGGGAGTGGTGATTCGTGCAGGGCAGACGCGCCTGATTGGCCTGGGAACCTTGGTCCGTTTATTCATAAGCAGTTCGGTCTTATTTTGCGGAATAGTTCTACAGAGTTCCCCAGGGATTGTCGTGGCGACAGTCGCGATGTCTTCCGGGGCAATGGTCGAGGCTGGCTTTATTTTGTTTTTCGTGCGTCCGATCCTCGCCAATCTTAAATTGAGTCCTGTGCATCCATCGCCTCTCACACTGAATCAATTACGCGTGTTTTATTGGCCTCTCGCATTTACTCCACTCATTTCTCTTGGGAATTTACCGATTGTCAGTGCGGCCATCAGTCGGATGCCAAATGCTATAGAGTCCTTGGCTGTCTGGCCGGTGTTAGGTGGGCTCTCGTTTGTGTTTCGGAGTGGAGGATTGGCGATGCAGGAGGTGGTTGTCGCCCTCTATGACCGACCGCATTTCCTCGTCCCTCTGAAGAAATTTGTGACGATGGTTTCAATCTGTACGAGCGGAATCCTTTTTATCATTGCTGCCACTCCTCTCTCCACTCTCTGGTTTGAATGGGGCGCGGCTCTGACTCCGGAGCTGACCGTGTTGGCCTCTACAGCGCTCTGGCTCATGGTGATTTTTCCCGCTTTGAGTCCATGGGAAAGTTTTTTTCAAGGCCAGTTTGTTCATCGTGGGATGACTTCCGTTATTACTCAAGCCGTGTGTTTGTATCTGTTTGGAAGTTCCATCTTTTTACTGGCCGGAGTTCTTTATGGACAAGTGACCGGATTATATGTGGGCTTGGCCGCGATGCTTAGCGGCTTAGGATTTCAACTATGGTGGCTATGGAGGAAACAGTTGCAGGTTTGATGTCCACTTAGGGTCTGTTGAAAAAAGCCGCCAGCGGCGTTCTCGCCATTTTTCCGTGCTCACGTACTACGCGTACGCTCCGCGCGTAAAAACGGCTGCGGCCTTGCTGGACGGACTTTTTGAACCGACCCGGAGCCTTTGATGAGAAATCTAATCCTGGGCAAATTTTCCCTTGAAAATCTTTATTATTCAACACTCCCACTTACACAAATTTTAAGGATTGTTCGAGGAGTGCTCGGCTGGCTCCTGGACCAGTCAGGTGGTTTGGAGGTTCATTAGGGGGGATGATGGGGAGAACGGTGAATGATAAACCCTGCATGTTGCAGGTTTCCTCCTTCATGGCGGTCACTAAATTATTTCTGAAGTAATGGTGTAAGTTTTGATTTTTAAAGAAAATTTTATTGACCGACAATTTTAATTTGGAAGGAACATAAATTGCTCGTAAATTGGGGGCGACGAAATTGCGCCATTTTCAAGGGTAACGAGCATTTTTATTTGTGAATAACTTTTGGTTTACACATGAATCGAATTTTGCTGATTGATGATGATATCCAGGTGAGGGAGTCCGTTTCTCTTTCTTTGGAAACGGCCGGGTATACGGTCATGGCCGCAGGGTCCTGCCGGGAGGGACTCCAAAATCATGAAAATTTCCAAGCGTCCTTGATTATTATGGATGTATTGGCGATGGAAGAAAGAGAGGACGAACTCACTGCACCTGTTCTTGAACAATCTTCTAGTATTCCGATGATCACTCTGACGGGAAATATTCCTGCATCTGGTGGACGAATGAAGGGTCCTCACCAAATATTCCAGCCGATCTGCACCCTGCAAAAACCCTTTACTGTTGATGAGCTTCTCCAAACCGTGCAAAGGGCTTTGGTCGGTTACGTTGGTTCTTCTCCCGTTCCTGTCCCATTTTCATAACAGCCATTTCTTTCATTGGTTCAACTCAACCTTTGGGTAAGAGGGTTTGGGTGGTTAATCGTTGGGAGGTTCGAAGTGTCCTGGAGGTCTCGACCCCCAGGGGACAGTGGTGGGGCGCACCTGCTTAAAAAGGCTTTGGAGGTTAACCTGAGCGGCGCGAATTAATTTGGGATCACCGTGGTGCAGCAGGCTTGTGAGCAGGACGAAGAGGTCTTGGTAATCGCGGCTGGTTTGGATAATTCGTTGAAATAGGGGATCGGGAGAAGAGGTGCTCGGAAGTTCCGGATTATCTTCCTCAGAGTCATTCCATAATCGCAGAAGGGTCCGTGGATCATGATGGAGCCAGGGCTCAGGCACATTCAAGGATTCTGCAATCAACGCCATCGTGGACAACGGAGGGTCCCAGTTGCCCTTTTGAAAATCCTGTAAATTCGTCAGGGCCACGCCCGTTTGTTGACTCAGGTCGGCCAGAGAGAGTCCTCTGGTTTGACACCATTGACTCAAATGTTGCTGAATGGACATGATTCGATCATATGAGAATGTTCGTCGGCCTGTCCATCTTCAATTCGGCCGCACCCTAAACAGTTTCATCTGCGATAAACGGGAGGATCAGGATAGTGAAGCCACCATTGCCCCAAAAATCCTCCAAGGATTCCGGGATTTTTTACTGGATTAGTCCGAGTCCGGTTGGCCGCCTTCTTTTGGTGGGAAACTCAGATGGGTTGCAGGGTCTGCAGTTTCAAGATGGAGCCCACCCTCTGGACATCCAGCCGACATGGACACAGTCCCGTGAGCCGTTTTACGCGGTGCTGGCGCAACTGGAGGAATATTTTGACGGTTCACGGACACGGTTTCAGATCACATTGAACCTTCAAGGGACCCCTTTTCAACGTCATGTCTGGAAGGCCCTGCAACGTATTCCCTATGGCCGAACGGTGTCGTACGGAGAAATTGCTCAACAGGTTGGCAGCCCGAAAGCCTCACGAGCTGTGGGAGCCGCCAATGGCCAAAACCCTGTGTCTATTATCGTCCCGTGCCATCGGGTAATCGGATCTAATGGAAAACTGGTCGGTTACGGAGGTGGACTGCCCATCAAAACCGCCTTGTTGGGATTGGAACAACACCAAACGGGTAAGAAATTTTTGTCGATCGATCGCTAGAGATTGGGAAAAATCTGCTCAAGCCTCTTCGATTAAGATGTCTGATATCATTTTTCCCGCTAAATGGTAGAAGAGAAGTGTACCCACATGACAAGACCTGTTATTGTGTGCTCCCTAGATTTAGCAAGTTACACCTCTGTCAGATGATGGGGCAGTCTGCTTGAGACAAACATGAAATGTATTAACCAAGCGACAAAGAAGAAAAATGGAGCCAGCAAAGCAACATACCAAGCTACGTCAGAAATTATCGGTGTGACTAAGAGGTAAACCCCAAAAAATGAATAAAAAAGCGAAGTTTGCCAAGCATATAATCGGCTGCGCATGATTACTTTCAAGAGGTAGGGAGATGTATTGTAGAGTATTCTTGCAATTGGCAAAGTAATGCCTAACGCTTTCACGCCCTTAATCTTTCCCTTCATTTGAATTTTTGTCTGTCTGTTCCCAGTGTGTATCAGCTGAATCACTCCACCTTCCTCCAAATCAAGATAATGGAAGTCTAGGATAACTCCGCCCTCGTGATTTTCACCCACTTCCTGGTTCACCTTGACTATACCGAACTCGTTTGATGGACTCGATGTTTTCACAACTCGTGCATCAAGAAGTTTCGTATTAGAAGGAACTATTAACCTCAGAGGGTCCAATGGTACCAGATCGTCGCGGTCGATTGTCCCTTTTCCTGCGTTCCAAAAAAAGATCAACGATCTTGTGAGGCGAGTTTGTGGGATGCCCTTGAACCTTACCTCTATCTCGTCAAGTTCGGTTTCCAGCCCTTCAATGATTGTGTTGCTTTCAACATAATATTTTGGGTCCTTAACTCGTCTACTCTTTCCATATAGGATAACGGCGAGCAAAATACTGATTAAGCTTAAGGCCAAGGTTGTAATAGGATTTTGCGCTATTTCGATCAATTTGTTCCACATTTGCTAATTTTCTCGTGGTCTGCAGTCCATCACCATTAACCGTTGAATAAACAAAAGAGGGTAAACGTGGGAAAAAGTTGGAAAAACCAAAAGACGAACCAATTCATGCCTAGTCTTGGATAGGTATGGAAAGGATATGCACGGTAAATCTGCTGCACCTGGTTTCCCTTTCTTGGAGAAACCCATAAAAGGAATTCTGGGGAAATTGAAGGTGCACGGATGAGCCATCCAAAGACACTAAACTGGAAGGAAGTTGTTTTCAAGGCCTGAGTACAAATCTGGTGCTTGCTTCGTCGGGCGAAACACAAGAAAGATCCCTGCCGACAAGCTGCAGAGATGACTCGTCGATTGATGCATCATGCAGGATGCTTTCTGGCCCATCCATTATCCGATCTGTCCTTCTGTCTATGAGTTGGCAGGAATTGCTCTGCGCCTCTACCTCGCACTAGGCACCGTTTGAGGTTTCCCCTCCTCACTCTTCCCTCTTCCCTTGGTCCGATGCCTGCCGCTAGGCATCAGGGATGGACGCGCAGTTCATCCGGCGGGCCTTGTGTGAGGGCAGCGAGTTGGCCCGCCCTCCTAGTACTCGCGTCCGTCCCATCCAATGCGGCCGGACGGGGCGTCACTGGTTTTGGGTCCTTTTCCCGAAAGAAGGGGACCTCGACCGCCGGGGCGAAACCCGGCAACACAGGAAATCACGTTGTCACCAGAGTTGGAGACACAAGTGTGATAGGCAACATTCCGACGGCCCCGGACGGCCGCAGAAATTTTCCCATGTTGTCATTCCAGTCGGTTGTTAGCCGGAATTTTTTTCCATGACGAGAAGGGAAAGAGGACGTTCCACCGGAACGTCTCTACGGGGGAAATACTCAGGTTGGCACGGCATTTCGTAGAGAGGTCCCGTCCGGACATCTACACGGTCTCCTTGGCCAATGGTTAGGATGAATAAAAGGACGGAGGCTTTTGGGTGGGGACGACGGAAGAATGGGTTTGAGAGGTGGAGGTTTGGATATCCTTGACGTATCGACTTAATGATTCATGGATGACAGGGAATGCCAGATCCTTCCAGGGGATGTCGGCTAGGGAAATCAGTTGGACCTCCAGGCTTTCCGGACCCGGTTTAAAGTTCAGGTTTTGTAGATGGGCCCGGTAGACCACATAGACTTGAGAAACATGTGGAAGGCTAAATATACCAAATAAACTATGAATGGTGATTTCCGCGTGCGCTTCTTCAAGGGTTTCCCGGGTTGCCGCCTCTTCGGTGCTCTCGCCTAATTCCATAAATCCAGCCGGAAAGGTCCAGAGCCCTAAACGAGGTTCGATGGCCCGTCGGCATAGGAGAATTTTGTCTTCCCATTCAGGAATACTGCCCGCCACGATCTTGGGGTTTTCATAGTGGATGGTATGGCAGGAGGGACAAACGGCTCTGAGAAGGGATTCACCCGAAGGAATTTTTTCTTCAACAACGCCTCCACATTGAGCACAGTATTTGATGGTGTTGGGCAAGGTGGTAGATCTAAATTTAGATGGACAAGATGTTGAGCGAGATACTTGAGCGTGTTTCACGATCTGAAGGACCTGGGTCATGTGGGCTTTTCTTTATCATACTCTGTCTCGCCTGTAATTCAATGGCGTGTTTCCATGACGGATCCTTTTCATTATGGGCAGCATATCCCAGTCACATTTTGTAAGGAAAGGGGCCCATTTGCCGCCCTGCATTGTGAATCTTCGTATTCCTTTGGTAAGGTTGGCATCTGCATGTGCTTTCTTGCAACCCTGACAAATCTTAGATCGTGTGAGAACTGATTGGAGCCAACGGCATGAGTACGAATGATCGACAAATTATTTTTTCTTTGGTGGGTGTGGGCCGCATCCATCCCCCGAAAAAGCAGGTCTTGAAGGATATCTATCTCTCATTTTTTTACGGGGCAAAAATCGGGGTTTTGGGATTAAATGGATCGGGAAAGAGTACCCTTCTCAGAATTATTGCCGGCGTGGATACCAATTATATCGGGAAAATTACTTTCTCGAAGGGGTATTCCATCGGACTCTTTGAACAGGAGCCGTATTTGGAGCCTGGGAAAACGGTGAAAGAAGTCGTTGAAGAAGGGCGGGCCGAGGTTGCCAAATTACTCCGGGATTACGAAGAGATCAGTCAGGCCTTTTCGGGAGATGTGAGTCCTGAAGAGATGGAAAAATTGCTTGAGCGGCAGGGCAGACTGCAAGAGCAAATCGAAGCGGTCAACGGATGGGAATTGGAACATCAGTTGGAGATCGCCATGGATGCTCTCCGCTGTCCACCACCGGATACCAAAGTTGACCTCTTGTCAGGCGGCGAACGTCGGAGGGTGGCTTTGTGCCGGTTGCTGATCCAGGAACCCGACATCTTGCTGCTTGACGAGCCCACAAACCATTTGGATGCGGAGACGGTGGGGTGGTTGGAGCAACACCTTCAGGAATATAAGGGCACTGTGATTGCGGTGACCCATGACCGGTATTTTTTAGACAATGTGGCTGGGTGGATCCTGGAGTTGGACCGTGGGCAAGGGATTCCCTTCCAGGGCAACTATTCTTCCTGGTTGGAGCAGAAACAGGCGAGGCTGGCGCAGGAGGAAAAATCCGAGTCAAAACGACAAAAAACGTTGGAACGGGAACTGGAATGGATTCGCATGTCTCCCAAAGGCCGCCAGGCTAAGGGGAAAGCCCGTGTAACGAAATATGAACAATTAGTGAGTGAAGAGCAGAGCCAACAAACAGACGATTTGGAGATTTATATTCCTTCCGGCCCGCGTCTTGGTGATGTCGTGGTGGAAGCCACCAATCTCTCGAAGAGCTATGGGGATTCCCTGCTGTTTGATAATCTCTCATTTTCTCTTCCCAAAGGGGGTATCGTCGGTGTGGTTGGGCCGAATGGGGCTGGAAAATCCACCCTGTTTAAAATTATTGCGGGGTTGGTTAAGCCGGATACCGGCAATCTGACTTTGGGTGAAACGGTAACATTGGGCTATGTAGATCAGAATCGCGAGATTGATGGTAATTTGAACGTCTGGGAATGTATTTCTGATGGAAAAGAAACTGTTACATTAGGAAAGATGGAAGTGAATTCGCGGGGGTATGTGTCCCGGTTTAATTTTTCAGGATCTGATCAACAAAAAATGGTGAAGGATTTGTCAGGAGGAGAACGCAACCGGGTGCATTTAGCCCGCACGCTGAAAGAGGGTGCGAACCTGTTATTGCTGGATGAGCCGACGAACGATCTGGATGTCAACACTCTGCGGGCTTTAGAGGAGGGCTTGAATCATTTCGGAGGATGTGCGGTGATCAGCAGTCATGACCGATGGTTTCTGGATCGTGTGGCCACCCATATATTAGCCTTTGAAGGGAACAGCCAGGTGAGTTGGTATGAAGGCAATTACAGTGAATATGAGGCTAATCGCAAAAAGCGATTAGGGAAGGCTGCAGAACATCCCCATCAAATTCGATACAGAAAACTGACCAAATCCTGATGGAATAAGGATGGCAAGAGAACCTGTCAATAGTCCTTCTTCCTCAGAGAAGTCTCCTCCTGTTTCAACATCGACCGGGAGACGTCGTTCCGTTATGATTGCCAGAGTCATTGGGATTCTGTGTGTCGCTGTAGGATTTATGCTGGGTATTCATGGATTAGAACATCCTGGCTCTCCCATGCTTCCGACCGCTTTAGGGATGATTGCGACGGGCTTAGTCGCACAAGTGTTTGCATTAGTGAAGGCCTGTTTTGTGGGTTCACAAGGCAAGGGGGATGACTGAATTATCCGGTAGTGCGATGCCTCATCGTCTTGTTGTGAGCCAACTTATTCCATGGGTAGTCCTTATGCTCTGTCTCACACTCGCAGCCTGTTCTCACTGGCGTGATAGCTATTTCGATGATGGCGTGGGGGTGTTAACGCAGTCGGATATCAAAGAGAAGCTGGGAAAACCTCATATAGTTAAAGATCCATTGCTTTCGGACAAGACCACTTGGACGTACAGGTTTGCGATGTCCGAAAGTGAATTGGATCCGTCCGGAGTCAAAGCCTTGGGTAAGCAGGCTGGAAGCTTGATGGGTGGGGCTCAAGGTGGCCCACGTGAAAAAGTCTATTGTTTTATGTATGTTTTGACCTTTGACAAAGAGGGGGTCTTGCGCCATTGGGTGCGGGAGCTCTGTCAAATTCCCCAACCCCCCGATCCGTTTCAACGCGGACTTTCCGGCTAGGTATGGTTCAGTTCACAGAAGTCAGCATGAGATCCTCACCGTGGTGATAGGAATTTTCACACAAAAGAATTGATGGGATTAAACGCATGAGTGTGCATAAAAGCGGAGCCTTTCTTCAGCAATGTTTCTCAGTACACCCGCTTTGTCTGAATGTTAAGCTTGTTTCTCCCCCCCACATTGTCGGTGTGCTCTGTACGAATTGTCGGATGCGCCATCGTTTAACCCTTCCGCAGGCCCCCGTGTCCACGGAGTCGGGTACCGAAATTGCGCGTCAGAAACTATTTCTGCTTCAAGGATGTGTTCAGAATCATCCTCAGGATGTCAGGGTCAGCTTGGTCCATATCGAACAGTCTGCGGTAGAATTCAAATGTGGCTCCTGTCATCATACCTATGAGTTGCATGTGGCCCTGTTTGAGACCCATCAATCTTGACTGATCTTTTTCTGCAATTCGTTCTTGTCGTTTTTCAACGTTTCTCTTGAATGCCCACAGATGTTTCTCAATTTTGAAGCGTCTTCTGAGAAGGGTTGAACGGAAGCGAGTCCTGTGTGGGATATTTCACTTGTCTGTCAGCGGTCTCCCCCGTACAGAACTTGAGTGTACTTGTTCTTCTGACTTTGGGTGGTCTTGGGACACTTGCGATTCTGAAGGTACCCCCTGTCATCCGTGGGATAATCGTAGTTAAGGTAGTCATGTGTGAACCTGACTCCTTGAGCAATTGGGAGGGGATGCGGAGAGAAAATGATTGGATGCGTCACAGGAGGCAGCGCCACATGTGTATGGCGCTGCCTCAACTTTTTTTCAGAAGCTCTAACGGTTGGGTTGCGGGGTAAAGCGTAGATAAGGTTTTACTGCACGATGCCCTTTCGGGAACAGTGCGGGGATTTCCGCATCCGTCACGGCTGGTGTGATAATACAATCTTCTCCGTCTTTCCAGTTTGCCGGGGTGGCAACTTTATGTTTGGCCGTTAATTGCAGTGAGTCAATTACACGAAGAATTTCGTTGAAATTCCTGCCGGTTGATGCGGGATAGGTGAGCGTTAATTTGACCTTTTTATCCGGTCCGATCACGAATACCGAACGAACGGTCATATTATCGAGTGCGTTGGGGTGAATCATATCATAGAGGTTTGCGACCTTTTTTTCGGGATCGGCAATGATGGGATAACTGACCGTACAGTGTTGAGTTTCATCAATGTCCTTGACCCAGCCTTTATGGGAGTCGAGTGGATCCACGCTGATAGCCAACACTTTCACATTTCGTTTTTTAAACTCTTCCGTCATATTCGCCATGGTTCCCAATTCCGTGGTGCACACGGGAGTGAAATCCTTAGGATGTGAAAAGAGTATGCCCCACCCGTTACCGAGCCATTCATGGAAATTCACGGTACCTTGCGTCGTTTCTGCTGTAAAATTTGGTGCTTCATCTCCTAGACGTATTGCCATAATCTTTCTCTCCCATTATGAATGAGGTGAATAATACATCTCTCAGGTATAGAAAATCCCGCGAGAAAATTTGTTAGCTCCTAAAGAAAATTTTTACAAAAAACGGAGGAAAACTAGTGTAAGACAGTTTCTGTTATATGGTCAACTTGGGTCAAGATGCGCTATCGTAAGCCCGTTTAAGGAACCATGGACTTTTCGCCCATCCCTCGTCATCTATGAATAGATAAGGTAAGAAGGAGTACAAGAGGTTATGGCTCAGTCATCATTTCGGGTTGCAATTCTCATGGGCAGCCAATCGGATTGGGACACGATGCGGTTAGCGGGTGAAACGCTGACTAAGCTGGATATAACCCATGAGAATAGGGTTTTTTCTGCCCATAGGGCTCCAGATGCCTTGGAGGATTATATTCGTGAGGCGGAAGCTGGTGGAGTGCAGGTGTTTATTGCCGGGGCTGGAGGGGCGGCCCATTTAGCCGGGGCAATTGCGGCCAAAACCCAATTACCGGTGTTGGGTGTCCCCCTGCAATCAAAGGCTCTGCAAGGCCTCGATTCCCTCTTGTCCATTGTGCAAATGCCCAAAGGTATTCCTGTAGGAACCTTGGCGATAGGGGGCGCTGGAGCCGTGAATGCGGCGTTGTTGGCTGCTGCGATTTTAGCCTTGGCAGATGCTTCTCTCTCCAAACGGTTGAATGCCTATAGAGAAGAACAAACGCGTGTTGTGTTGGCAGAACAGTTGTGAGTGTCGATGGAGAATTCTACAGATGGTTTGTGAAGCAAGGTGCATGACAGGCTCGGTCTTTGATGGGGGGAATTCCCAGGAGCCTCCCGAAGCGAAATCAAAGATGAGCTGTCCGGCCGGGCTGGCCATCAACATGGAAAGACAGCCTGTCTGATCAGACGAATTCCGGTTTCACTCCTCAGGGTTTGATGGTCGTGGTGTCTGTTCCGGCGTTGGCACCGTCGATATTTTCAAATCTGAAGACGAGTTTCCCCTCTATTTCAATTTTTTCCCTAAACATCTTTTCCGGTCTGACCCAAAGGCCGAATTCGCCATAGAGTGCCCGGTAGACCACGAGATCTTCTTCTGTTTCGGAATGTTTGGCGACGCCAATAACCTGGTATTCTTTCCCTTTATAGTGACGATATCTGCCTGGTTGAATCATCGTTAAGACCCTCATCCTGACGCGGCTGTAATGTATGAATAAGATGTGCGGGTGTTGCTCTGATTGCGTGGTGCTACCACCAGATATGGACTGCCTCGTAGTTGGGCGGATCGCACATGGTTAGGGCTGTGAGTGGTGTTGGCGATACGCATAGAGGGCGATGCTACCTGCGACTGTCGCATTTAATGGGATCGATGGATGGATTTGAGGAATACACAGGCGTTCCAAAAATTGAAAGGGTGGAATACCAACGCCTTCTTCTCCAATAAGTAATCGAACATGTTTGGACCATTGTACCGTGGACATATTCGTCCCATGTAAATCTAATGCGGTAATCCATTGCAAGGTTTCCGGGGCATCCAGGTCGGTGATGGAGCCTGCCCATTCTAAGGACTGGACAAAAACCGCACCGCTACTGGCACGAATGACCTTCGGGTGGAAGGGGTGTACGGCTTCCTGAAGCAACACGACCGTTTGCACGTCAAAGGCCCGACAACACCGAAGTAAGGCTCCAAGGTTCCCAGGGTCTCCAATCGGACACAGGACTTCCAATCCATTGGGGGCCTGGCTGAGATCTCTTCGCGACATTTCGGGGACACCGCAGACCAGGAGCGGTTCTTTTGTCCCAAACACGTCCAACTCCTGAAACAGGGAGTGTGATAAATCATACTGGAGGGCCTGAGAAGGGAGGTCATCTCTGGATGTCCACCAGGGCGGAAGTAAGATTTCGTGGACATTTACCCCAGAATGCGTCCCGATTTCCTTCCGGAGTTTATTCCCGGAAACGAGGCAGAGGTGATGACGTTTAATCCCTTGAGAGTCAAGTAACGATACCCATCGTTTGAAATGGGAATTTTGTCTGCTGGAGATCGTGTATCGTTGATTCACGAGGGTTCAGAAAAATGCGCGTGAACGATGAAATGGAATATCAATGTAGTCATTGAGACATGGTGTTGTGTAGCTCTTGGCGAAGAGCATAGCAAAAAGTGACTCAAGAGACATAGAGGAAATGCCGATAACTGAATCAAACCGTTACCCCACTCTCCCCATGCATTAGCTGGATGGTCACTGAAACAGGCAGAGGCAGAAGTGAATTGAAGAGGAGGAAGGCATGTTAGGATCTTGGTCCATTGGGAAAAAAGATCACTCTAATGAGAATAGGGCACAAAAAGAGCCGGTCGCCAACGGATCTCGGGCCCCAGAGTTTTCCGAAGAGTCCGACAAGGTATTTCAATCATTGGCCAGGGTTTTGCGATGTCTCGGCCGTCATGCATTTGAACTCGATCAACTGTCGGAAGAGGATATAGAAAAAGAGTTTGAACGGTGGGCGAGACATGTGTTGGTGGGCACTCAGATTGATGCCGACGATTCAAAAAAACCCGAGGCCGGCCCACGCCGTGATTGGGGGGCACTCACGCAATTTGTTAATGGACATCGTCAACAGGAAAAATCCTATGTGACACGGAATCTTCAAGATATGCGAACTGTTCTTTGCGAATTTACCAATATCATGGGGCGCGCGTTTGTCGAGGATCAGGAAACCGATCAAAAAGTGACCAATCATCTTGTTCAATTGCGCACGGCAACCGAGGACGGTTCCTTTCACGATGTGAAGCAGGCCTTATTGGCTGTGGTTGAAGGCATCAGTGCTCTTGTGGATGAACGAAAAGAACGTCAGCAGCAACGATTGGAAAATCTCGGAGAAAAATTACGTCTTGTTGAGGAGGAACTGGGAGGTGCGCGAAAGCAAATGACGCTGGATGGTTTGACCCAGCTGTATAATCGTGGAGCATTGGATCTTCAATTAGAACGAACGGCCGGGATGAGTTTTTTCTCTGGGACGTCGGCCTGCATTTTGATGGTTGATATCGATCATTTTAAGCTTGTGAACGATACCTATGGCCACCCGGCTGGGGATGTGGTGCTACAGCAGGTGGCGAAACGTCTGGTATCGACTTTTCCCAGAAAAACTGATTTTATTGCCAGATATGGAGGGGAGGAATTTTGTGTTTTGCTTCAGGGAGCCGATGGGAAGCTGAGTCAACGACTGGGTGAGCGGCTGCTGGATGCCGTGAGAGGAGAGGGATTTTCTTACCAAGATATCACCATTCCGGTCACGGCATCGATCGGTTTGGCGGAGCTACTTCCCGGCGAAACCGCACTTTCCTGGCTTGAACGTGCAGATCGTGCGTTGTATCGGGCAAAAGACAATGGTCGGAACCAACTGTGTTTGGCGAATGAGCATGACGGAGTGGGGAAGAATGGCTGAGTCAGAGTGGCGGGAGTTGGGTCTGGTTAGTTGAATAATTGGGGATCAGTGGAGTTCAGCTGTTGTAAGGCTACGTGATGGATGTGGGCGATGTCTTCGAAGTTCCCAATCCGGCTGTGAAAAAAACTGGCAATTTGTGGAATTCCCGTCATCATGTGCCCAAGAATCGGTTCCCAATCTTCCGGTTGCACGGATAAGCGACCCTGACTATTTTTACGGACTGAGGCAATGGCCGCCTCGGTATCGGGATTAATCCAGATGTCCGCGATGATACCGGAGAGTGCAACGGTATCTACCAGAGATTGAAAGTCCGGCGGCGTTTCAAATAATTCGGGCGTATGACTATAGAGGATGGCCACCTGAAACTCCTCAGGAAGTTGCCAATGTTGGGCCAGCCAAGCTCCAACCTGTGAATGATCAACTCCTAAGTGTTCAAGTTCATATTGGTGTAAGTTGGCATGTTCGTCCTGATTGTGATCCTGGAGTGAGGCAATTTCTCTTGCGGCCACCTCGTTTAATGCTAATAGTCCGATGTCTTGAAGCAGGGCACCAAGAAACATGAGCTCGACATCAGGAAAGGCGAAGTGTGTTCCAATGGCACGAGCTGCGACACTAGCCAGAATGGATCGCCGCCAGAATTTTACATGGTCAATCCCGGATGTTGAGACCTCTTTCATGTCCTTAATTAAACGGTAAAAGCAAAAAGATAGAGCCAGATTGGCGATCGTTGAAAATCCAAGCAAGGTCACGGCCTGTCCGATGCCGGTCACCTTGTGTCGAGACCCACCGTAATACCCCGAATTCGCCATAAATAAAATTTGTGCCGCCATTCCTGGATCCTGGCTTATAATCGCCGCTAATTCGGAAGCACTGGTTTCCTCATTTTGGCACATCTTGAGAATGGTCGAGGCCAAGGGAGAGAGAATAGGTAAGGATTTACAGCTTTTTATTCTCGCAAAAATCGTGGAACGCTCTTCGTCCTGAACCGGATCTAATGGAAGTATGAGTTGCATGAAAGATTCCTAGTGAAATGTAAGGTAGGAGGCGATGTTTGTCACATCTTCGCCTACGTCTTTTCAACGTCTTTTCCTTTTTCGGTCAAAAGAGGACCTGGCTTAAGCAGGTTTTTGCGATAGGTTCATGGAGAAAACTTGATTGATGATGTCGCCAATGGCTCCTTTGGAGAAATAATTACTGACCTTACAATTCTGGCCGGTATTCCAATCCTAATCGAAAGGTGAAGGGCGGAGCTGGGAACCCGGCAAACTGTTCATATGAGGAGTTGGTGACATTTTCGAGGGCTGCATAGCAACTCCATTCAGTAAAGGGATGGTAATTGACCGTGATGTCTGCCTTGGCAAATCCTCCTACTCGTGTGGTTTGGGTTGGAACTTGAAAATCAAAACTTGAACTGACCCAGGTGACTTGGCTTTTGACATTGAGGGCGGGAGATAGCTTCATCATAAGCCCAAGCCATGCGCGCCATTTTGGGCGATTTCTTAGTTGATCTCCCGTTTCCGTCACTCGAGTGGTGAGGTGTGTGAGACTCGACTGGAAAGAAACAGCAGGGATTGGCGTGAGGGACAGTGAAATATTCCAACCATGAGTTTCTGCCTCATCAATATTGGCCAGGCGAATAATTCCTTGATTAAGGAGGTCGGGATCGAGGTCAATAAGGTTCCTGAACCGGTTGTGAAAGTATTCTATCGTTGCGGTAAATCTTCCATCGAATGTGTGATAGTCTAGGCCGAGATCCCATCCGACGCTGGTTTCGGGTTGTAAGGAAGGGTTCCCAATTAAAGGGTCTCCTAAACTGGATAAGCTGGGCAATTTGAACGCCCTTCCATAGCCACCACGAATCTGGATTGAGTCTACCAGTTGATATTTCGCTCCAATCCTGGGGCTAATCTTCGGCTGAAACCCTTGTGAGAGATCGGCTCGAACACCGGAGTTCAGGGTCAGTTTTTGCCACCAGACGGACGTGAGTTCCGCAAAGGTTCCTCCGAGTGTCCGCTGGATGGTAAAGTCATCTGGTTGGTCAGAGGAGCCTCCGAAGGAACTCAGGTCTTGAGTCCCGTTTCGCCTTCCGCGTTCATGAGTCAGCTGTTCACCAAGTGAAAACTTCCATTGGGGGCTGATCGTCCATGTTGTCGTCATACGTGTTTGAAAACGGGTATAAAGTGTTTCAAAGTCAGCCGGAGGCAGGGCATAGGTGGTTGGAGTCGCAAGAATTCCGGGGTTTGACACGTCTTGAAGTCTTCGAATGACGCTCAGAAATATCTGATGCTGCCAACCCGAATGAATGTGAAATGAGGCTGACAAACCGGTCAGAAATTCTTGGGTCTTTCGTCGTTCGGTTTCCCGGAGTAAAGCCAGTTTTGACCCACCACTGCCTTCCGGAAAACTCCGGACCGTTGAATCTGTAAATTGCCCGTTTAGTTGAATGGCAAAGTTGGGATCTGTCTGAATGGAAAAATTCCATCCAGCCGAGTCCATCAAAAATGAATCTTTCTCGATTTGCTCTCCATTTTGGGTATGGGACAGCGTCAGATTGACGGACAATGGTCCAAGTGATCCTCCTGATTGGACAAGCCCTTTGAGATAATCGTATCGACCGCCTTCCCCCAAGAGGCGAAAGGAGGGAGCCGTGGAAGCAGATTTAGTAATGAAATTGATTGCTCCCGCCATGGCTTCAGAACCATAAAATGCCGAGAGAGGCCCACGAACAATTTCTACTCGCTCAATCCGATCAATAGGAATTGTGGAAAGATCAACTGATCCGCCTCGCTGGTTCGTTGAGTCATTCATGGGAACCCCATCCAACATAATCAAGGTGAAGTTGGGATCGGCACCTCGGAGATACACTGAGCTGATTCCGCTTCTTCCGCTCATCTCATCGGTATGGAGTCCTGGGACTTGCTGGAGGATGGTGGTAACCCGATTGGGCTGAAGGGGGGCAATCTGTTCAGCATTGAGGGTCGAAATGCTTTGAGTTGATTGGTGGGGTTGGGTGGGTTGTGCGGAACCTGTGACAATCATCGTATCAAGAGTGGTAACCGATGATTCCTCGGACTGTACCGGGGTGGGAAGCCATATTCTTATAACTGAAAGACTGGCCAAGAGGATTATGCCTGGGAATGGCGGGAAAGGGGTCGGCATTATACAATGACATTCCGGTGGGGACGGAGGTTTGCTTGTCGGACTGACACAGCCGTTCTCACCGGATAGGATCTATACGAATTTTCAATGGTTGTCCACTTCTTACAGATGAAAGTTTGTTCATGAAAAAACCTGAATTTCGAACAGAGCCATTGACCACGGCTTCCATGCCATCGGGAGTCGTGCATTTGGTTGTCAATGAAGGCGCTGAACGATTTAGTTACTACGGGATGCGTTCCATTCTGGTGGTGTTTATGACGGGGATGTTGCTGAATACACAGGGAAGCTTGGATCCCATGGGCGAGGCGGAAGCGAAAAGTTATTTCCATCTGTTTGCCTCGGGAGTGTACTTTTTCCCTTTTTTGGGGGCGATCTTGGCCGATGCCTTTTTTGGAAAATATAAAACCATCATTCTCCTTTCTCTGGTGTATTGTGGCGGCCATGTCGTTTTGGCTTTAGATCACACCCGATTCGGCCTGCTTGTTGGATTGACTTTAATCGCGATCGGCTCCGGGGGAATTAAACCCTGTGTGTCAGCTAATTTGGGGGACCAGTTTGGTTTGGTCAATGGACATCTTTTAACCAAGGCCTTTGCCTGGTTTTACTTTGCCATCAACGTGGGGGCATTTGGATCCGTGATGCTCACCCCCTGGCTGTTGGAGCATTTTGGCCCCGGCCTGGCATTTGGGGTGCCTGGCATCTTGATGTTTGTGGCGACCATCATTTTTTGGTTTGGCCGGACCCACTATGCGCATATTCCTCCTGACCGTTCAGGTGTATTTCAGGCGCTTTCTCGTCCGCAGACATGGCGAGCGATTGGGAAGTTGGCGGGTATTTATGTGTTTGTCGCATTTTTTTGGTCCCTCTATGACCAAACCTCTTCAGCGTGGGTTCTTCAAGCTCAACATATGAATCGGATCTGGCTGGGTGTTGAATGGTTGCCTTCGCAAATTCAAGCAGTGAATCCGGTCTTGATCATGGTGTTTATTCCGTTGTTTACCTATGTGGTCTATCCGGTGTTGAATAGAATGGTTCGCCTCACATCTTTGCGAAAAATGGCTATAGGCTTTTTTCTGGCGGTTGGGGCGTTTCTGATCTCTGCCTATATTGAGCAACAAATTGAGTCGGGGATGGAACCGGCGATTGCCTGGCAGTTATTGGCCTTTGTGGTGATTACGGCGGCAGAGGTCATGGTGTCCATTACCTGTCTCGAATTTTCTTATACACAGGCTCCACTCAAACTCAAATCGCTCTTGATGGGCTTATTTTTGCTTTCCGTGTCCTTAGGCAACGGATTTACCGCCTTTGTAAATTTCTGGATTCAGAATTCAGATGGGACTGTTGCGTTGACTGGCCCGGACTACTATTGGTTTTTTGCAGGCATCATGTTTCTTGTTGCCTGCCTGTTTCTTCTGGTGATGAAAGGGTACGAGGAAAAAGCGTACTTGCACGGAACACGACCGTGATGATCTGACCAGAGCATCATAGGCCTGGATCTATGCACGTTCAGATAATCACATTTTTCTTTTTTGCCCTTGGTTGAGAGGGATATTCTCTCCCAGGTTGTAAACCAGATATAGGCAAAGAACCCTTATGATGTTCTGATATTTGTTTAAGCTTTGACTAGGAGGAGTTAGGAAGTCTAATGAAAACGAAAGAAGCGTTGTAGGGAGGGGAGGATTAGGCGGAGGTAATAAAGAATCAGAACATTTGTCGCTTTTGACTGAGGTACAAAATTTGGTTTACCCGAAAGGCCTGGTTGTAGTAGCCGGATTGGATATACTGAGAATGAAAGCATCGTCCATCAAACATCATCAATCTGTTTGGACGCATCTCGATAAGTTTCAGTAATTCCCAATATTCATTGCCATCGTTGATATACCTATTGTCTCGACAAGCGAAGAGTGGATTAAAAATCATGCTATTTTGGAAGTTTTCATAACCTTCCGGGCTGTTGAAAAATTCGTCGCTGAGTTCCAGTTGGTTCGCAAGTTGTCGAATTGTCCCATCGGGTATCGATGGTACGCGTTCGAGTCCTGTCGGTCGGTGGCGATATAAGCCGGTTCCACCCGTACATGAATCTGCAGGGTTCAAATAGACCATGGCGGTGATATCCTGATCGATGTGAGGTTGCCGTTGCCCAACGTTTAGCGTGTAGTTGTCGGTTTTGATACCTTGAAAGACGACTGGTTGGGGAGAAAAAAATGTGAAGAGAGGAGATCCCCAAAGTGCGCTTAGAGATTCCACAAGTTCCCGGTGCTCATAATTGAGGCGGGCTCGGACTCCCGGAAAATTTCCCACGATTTCGAAGCGGTCGGTATAGGGCAGGCTCAACGCGACTTTCAATATTTCATCAGGGTATTGATAGAAATTATCTACAATCACGACCTGATGGTAGCCTATTCCAACGCGCTGAATTGATGCCGTTTGGTGGGGATTGAGGGCGAGAAGATCCGAGCGAATGTGATTGGACATGGAGTCCCTATTGATATTCGGCTAGGATGACCTTGAAAAACGGGCCTATAGTGAACCTTGTTTCAGGAGGAGTCAAGGGCTTTTCATGAAATTTTGCTGGATAGAGGAACGATTACCACATGAGGCCAGCATCGCATTGAAAGGAGTCTGGAGCCATGGGACCTATATTTGGAAAAGTATGAAAGCAGATTCGAATGACCTTTCCTCAGCCGATATCAGACCATATTCATTATTCCTCTTTTGTCCATAGCATTATGAGGGCCGTTGAAGCCGTGGATGCCATGAAGAGTGAACGTCCCATCCTCGGTGGATGTGGTGAATTGGATTTACACAGGGCTGAGCCTAGAAGGTAACCTGGAAAGGACAGCTGTGTAGAGGCTGTCATCTAGGATTAGTTCAGTATTGTTTGGGGCTCACTGTATGGGGGCATACCTGGAAATAGGAAATGTGTTGTCCCCGCGTTACGATCGCTCTTCTTAATGGTGCCTTGGTCGCTTCACTCTATACCCCAATTTAGTATGGGTGAATATAGTCGTGGGGTCGGCTTTGCCGAGCTGGAAGTGGCGGCGTGATGTCTCTATGAGGCTAAGATCATAACCAAGTAGTTGGTGGTAATCTGGGTAACTTTGGCCCGGACATTCTCCTTGGATGAATCCCGAAGGAGTGGACACTTTTTCCAGATAAAGGAAACCGAAATGCATGAGCATTCCGTGACATTCTGTTAAAACGCAATGCTTTCAATTGGGAAATTCTCTAATTTTTTGTATCAGGAAGTTATGAACGGGGGTGAAGTAATACTTTTTTAACCGATTGTTGTTGCCACCTGGCTTATGGAGAGCCAATTATCGTATTGAAATCTTTTATTGTTTGCCCCTCGGCATATTTGAAAGGAGAGATAAACCGAAAAGAAACACATGATTGCCTCCATGCGAGGTCTGCGAAGAATTATCACAATGTCTGATAATTTATTGTTTGTGATCACGAAGGAAACTCAGCTATTAATAGGAATTCGCAGAAAGTGCGTCAAGAAACAGTGGGGCATAGATCCGACCCTCAACAGTTAAAGTTCCCCGCTCTCGAAATCCATGGTAGGTAAGCGTGATTTCGGTTTCTGGTCCTCGCCAAGTGTACTGTTGGCTTAATCCCCGGATCATGGATCCATACGGGTTGTTTGTTTTTCCAAACTCATTTCTCAGGTACTGTAGGATGGCTTTGTGGATAGCTTCCCCCTGGTAATGAAAGAGAGCCCGGGCATACTTTCCATCTAAGGTATAAAGTTTGACGGATTCCAACTCAGTAGATCCAAGCAAGGGAGCCCCGCGTTTAACCGTATAGATACGCAATGAATCTATGGAATCGATTTCTTTTAGGTCTGCGCGATCTTCGAGAGAATGGCCCCAGAGGCTGCCAAAAAATCCTTTGGGATCATTTTCTATTGGTGTAGCGCTTATGGCGGGCGTCCACGGGAAAAGGCAGACGCAAATGATGAAAAGTAATTTAAACCTGCTGGTTCTATTAGGGCGGACAAATGATTGAAATCTCATGGTAATGCCAGACGCTACCACGCGTAGGGGATGAAGACAATGGAGAAAAGAATATTGATAGGCAAATAGCAAACGCAAGGTTAATTGAGGGCACACAGTGGGAAAGAAGGAGAGGCGTTAGAATGCGTGAAAGGCAGGTTGGAGTTCAGGGAGATGAATCGTTGGATTAGAGTAGGACTGTCCGTTGAAGATGTCATCCTTTCCAGATTCCCCCGCGTTTAACATGATCCACTTGTCAGAATTATCCATGATGGCTTGTACCAATTGAGTATGGAGTGCGTGCCCGGCGCATTTTGCGAAGAAGTGACCAATAACGGGGATTCCTAATAATGATAAATCGCCAATAAGGTCGAGCACTTTATGTCGAACACATTCGTCCGAGAACCGTAAGGCATCATCATTGACCAATCCCGTTTCAGCAAAGACGAGAGTATTGTGTAGTGAACCACCGAGCCCAAGTCCTCGCGACCATAAATATTCCACCTCTTTTCGAAAGGCGAAAGTACGGGCTCCAGCAATATTTTTGCCATAATCCTGTGGTGTGCAAAAATGGTGATATTCTTGTTGTTGTATAAGGGGGTGAGGAAAATCAATGAAATAGGTTATTTGTGGGAGGGATGAGGGAAGAACACTGATTGATCGGTGCCCATCCTCCACGGTAATTGGTTGAATAATTTTAAGGTATTTGCGTGGTTCTTCCTGGGTGAGAACCCCGCTTTGGTAAACCATATGGACGAACGGAGTGGCACTGCCGTCGGCTGCAGGAATTTCACTACCAAGCAATTCCACGTAGGCATTATCAATTTCCAGGCCAGCTAGTGCACTTAACACATGTTCAACCGTTTGAATGTCAAAATCACCCACTTGAAGTGTGGTGCAATGATCGGTTTGTCCTAAAAAGGCGATGCTGGCTGGGCATGGCTGGATTTGATCAGCTACATGCTTCACAAAGACCACCCCGGTGTTTACCGGGGCTGGATGAATGGCAATTGAGGCAGGGTTACCAGAATGGAGACCAATGCCAGATAAGAATGATGATGTTTCGAGTGTTTGTTGGTGACGCATAAGTTCGTGGGAATCTTTAGTATTTAATTATGCAAAATTTGTACTACGCAATGATTTAGAGAAAGGCGGTGTTTGTAGTTGAAATTATGCCTTTCTGTTTTTGAGTGTTGCAGAAACCAAACAAATGTATACTTTTTTCACTAAATGGTTGTTAAAGGATTGGTCAGTGGGGAAGGATTGGCTGCGGTGGTGGATGATTTACTGGTTTGGAAGTGGATTCTTGCTAGTTTGTTAAAAAATTTTGAAGGAAGCGACGGGATTCAGGTTCATCAACTAAAGTCGCATAATGAGAATGAGCTAATTGTTGAATGATTCCTCGATGCTTTTTATGTAAGCCAGAGGCTAAGAAAATTTCCTGAAATACCGTCCATTTTTTTGAAGCATCTTGTAGCAATCCCCGGGAGAATTCTTCAGGTTTTGTTCTGAGCGTATTGGAAAAATGTTGAACCGCTTTTTCAATACTGTGGTAGGGCGGGGCCAGATTCAGATGGGTGTAGAATTCTTCAAGATGCCCCCTGAATTCTTGTCGAAGTCTGTAAATAGGGTCGGATGGCAACAAGTGCACTGGTCTTTTTCATAGATGAAACAGAAGCCGAATAGACCTATATTAAAGCGGGAATTGGCTTGTTGACAAGTCCTTGCTTACAAAAGGCAAATCCACCTAGAAGAAATGGTTGAATGCAAGGGGTAATGAGGGATTGAACGTAGTAATTTTCTACTTAATGGAATATAGCATATCCTTCATAGCAGGCTCCTTTAATTTTTGAAGGGCCTTGGCTTCAATTTGGCGGACACGTTCCCGGGTAACCGACATACTTTGCCCGACTTCTTCAAGAGTCCATGGCTCGTCTTGGCCAATGCCAAAACGCAGGCGGATCACCATTTGTTCCCTTGGAGTCAGCGAATCCAAAATCCGTTCGACTTGTTGGTTCGTCTCCTGGCGTGAGACCGGTCCATCGGGCGTCAATGTTCCCATATCTGGAATGAAGTCTGTGAGAAAGGATTCTCCATCCCCAACCGGAGTTTCTAACGATATAGGATCCTGAAAGGCTTGAATGGTGTCATGAACTTTTTCCACACTCAATTTGAGCGACTCTCCAATGTCATCCAACAGAACTGGGCGGGCATATCGTTGTGTCAACCGTTTGGAGGCACGAGCAATCTTATTGGAGATTTCATTTAAATGGACGGGGACACGAATGGTTCTAGATTGGTCGGCGAGTGATCGCGTAATCCCTTGTCGAATCCACCATGTGGCATAGGTGCTGAACTTAAACCCTTTGCGATATTGAAATCGTTCTGCCGCCTTCATAAGCCCGATATTCCCCTCTTGGACTAAGTCCAAAAAGGCCAATCCATGACCCGTATATCGTTTCGCGATGTCTACAACCAGGCGAAGATTTCGCTGAACGAGTTCGGATTTCGCTTTTTCTAGTTGAAATTTCGCTTTTTGAAGTTGTTGGCAGAGGTCCTGAATGGGTGAGGACAGGGAGGGATACGTTTGGCCTAAGGCCAACAGAACGGATTTCAATTTTTCAATGGCGGGAGCCGAAAAGCCACTTAAGGCAAACGTTTCCTTGAGTAAAGCAATAGTATCTTCTCTCTCTGGTCCCTTTTTTAATGGCTGTGTGAGGTGAAGGCTTTGTTTGATAATGACCCTGATGGTTCTGGACGCTTGGTCAATCTCCTTCGCCAATTCGATTTCGGAATCTTTATTGAGAAGGGGGCGGCTGCCAAATGATCGGAAATATAATGATTCAAGAGCTGGCCCGAATCCTCTGATCGAAGATTTGACTCCCTCAGTCTTTATGGTAGCGAGTTCGGTTTCTGTGGGCTCATCCAAAACAGTTTGGTATTCCATGATAGTTTCCCCTGTGGGTTCAGATTTTCGATAGGCAATAGTTCAACATCAATGTGAATTTTAAATAAGCTATAAAAGCAAAAATCAAGCCAATAATATGTTTTAGCCCTATCTATCAATGGAAAGGAATTTAATGTCATTTTTTGGAAAAGCTGAATTTCCTTTATTAGGATGGTATGAAGTGAAGCTCTTATTTCATCAAAGTGATAACATTATGAAATTAAAGGATAAAACTGCTCTCCGTGAAATTTATCCTATCTTTTAGAATGAAAGGATTGCTATTGAAGAAATCGGTCGCCCATCGCATTCCCTGGATAGTGCGAAAGGGGAAAAACGCACAATTTATAGGAGAGAGGTGGTGAGGAATTAAAAAGTGCAGAGGTAATTGACGGAACTGTTATATTTCTTACACGTTATTGCAAAAACGGTCCAAATCTTCTTCCCGGCCAATCATGACCAAGACATCACCTTTTTCAATGACGTCATCGGGTTTTGGGGTGAAATTAAATATTTCTTCTTTCATCATGCGCCCCTTGACCATTCTGGTAACTTGTTTTTTTATCCCAATCACATTCAAGTTATGCTTGCCGCGTAATTTTACGTCCTCAAGACTTAATCCGGACAAGCTCTCTGAAACGGACACTTCTTCCACACTAAAGCCCGGAGCCAATTCTAAGTATTCGAGTACGCTCGGTGAGACTAGCCTGTGTGCGAGACGGATAGCCGCATCTCGTTCAGGGTAGATGACCTCATCGACCCCTAGGTTCATTAATATTTTCCCCTGGATTGGAGCCACGGCTTTCGCCACAATGGATTTTACCCCCATTTCTTTGAGTGTTTGAACAATAAGAATACTGGCTTCAATGTTTTCACCGATACTGACGACTGCGACATCGACGTTTTGAGCACTGACTGCTTTTAACGCGCGTTCATCAGTCGCATCGCATTGGACGGCAAATGTCGCAATGTCACTAATCGCCTGGATTTTTTCCTCATCCTTATCGATGGCAAGTACTTCGCATCCTTTGGTGACCAATCCTTGCGCCACGCTATAGCCAAAGCGCCCAAGCCCAATAACTGTAAAAAGGCGTTTCATGGTAAATTAGCAACGACCATGGTTTTCATCATGCGACTATTCCTGCATCAAGAGTACCCGAGAGTGCTGTGGTTAAGAAAATTCTTCTGATCCGTTCCAGAGCCGGTGTTCGGTTTTTTTTGTATATTAAGAACATTCGCACAAGTGCCCCTTGCAAAATTAAAGGATCTGAAAAATTTGGAGAATTTGGTGGCGATAGGTATGTAAAGACTGAAGTTGGTTAATCATACGTCTGAATGGGGAGGGTGTCAAGAATGATCCCATTGAAATGTCGATTAGTTGTCGCGTTGGTTCACTTAAAAAGTTTCCACCATTATGGTGGGTATCAAAGCGGAGAAAAGCCTTGCTAGAATGCGTGCCTTATGAAAACATTTCAATCGGGAGAACGAGTTCATTTAATTGACAAGAAAGAACGGCCGTATGCGGTCACACTTAAAGCCGGAGAAATTTTTCAGCATAGTGGAGACCGGATTAGTCATGATGACATCATTGGAAAACCGGACGGGACAGTGGTCCAGTTTTCCAATGGAAAGTTAATGGTAGCCGTTCATCCAACGTTAGCTGAGTATACCTTGAAAATGCCTCGAGGAGCTCAGGTGATTTATCCTAAAGATTTAGCCGTCATTCCAATGTGGGCAGATATTTATCCAGGAGCCAGGGTCTTTGAGGCCGGGGTGGGCTCTGGAGCATTAACGATGGCTCTTTTGCGTGCGGTGGGGGATCGTGGGTGTGTGGTCAGCTATGAAATGCGAGAGGATTTTGCGGCCACGGCCACGAAAAACATTGAACGGTTCATGGGAAAGGTACCTAACCATTTCCTTCAGATTCGTAATGCATACGAAGGTATCGAGATTGGGGAAGGAGCGTCTTCCTGGATGTTTGATCGAGTGGTGTTGGATCTTCCAGAGCCATGGCGAGTGGTTCCGCATGCGGCACGGGCATTACGGTCTGGGGGTCTGTATTTGAGTTATGTCCCGACGGTGCCGCAGGTGATGCAAACGGTACAGGCTTTGGAGCAGAGCCGAGTTTTTACCATGGTTCAAAATTTTGAAACTTTGTTGCGGACGTGGAATATTAAAGGCCGGAGTGTTCGACCCGATCACCGAATGGTTGCCCATTCCGGTTTTATTACCGTGGCCAGAAAAGTCGAAAATAATATTTGGAATTCTGGGTCATACAACGCTACTGAACCTGCGTCTCAACAAGACGATCATGTCATCAAGGAGGATGAATATGGCGGTGATGGATTAGATATTCCCTGAGCCCTTTAGGGCCAACCAGCAGGAAATGTTCACCATGGTGGGTCCCGTGAAAACGATCCTCATTGCCGATGATGAGGAAGATCTTAGGCTCCTGGTCCAGGTTACTCTTGAAAACCCCTCGTATCGGATTCTCACTGCTATAGATGGTTGTGCGGCGGTAGATGCCGTTTGCACCCACATTCCAGACTTATTGATTCTTGATTGGATGATGCCGGGTCTAAATGGGTGTGAGGTGGTACGAAAGCTTCGCCTACACTCCGACACGGCTAGAATTCCAATTGTCATGTTAACGGCGAAAGACGGACTTGATGCACGTAAGCAGATAGCTTCTTTTGATCTTGCGGGATATTTGGTCAAACCATTTAGCCCATTAGAGTTGATTCAAAAAGTTCGGGAAGTACTTGCCTAATGAATGAGGATAAACCCAAGGAGGAAGGTGGGGGTTTTCCTTCATCATTTATGCCGAAATCAAAGGCCGAAGCTTCACAAGTATCTGCCACAGGGAAACTCCAGGCGGCCCGCTCTCAACTCATGGCCTATGCCAAAGATCTCAAGCAGATGTTGGACCAGGAAGGTCAGAAAACTCAACTGCTTAAAAAAGCTCATGCCCAAATGCTTGTTTACGCCCGGGACCTTAAGCTCTCTTTGGAGGCAGAGCAACGGAAAAATTGTGAATTGGAACAGGCTTATGCCGACACTATTCTTCGCTTAGCCCGGGCGTCACGCTATAAAGATGAGGAAACAGGGGCACATATTGAACGGTTAAGCCATTACTCGCAATCGCTTGCTTTGGCTATTGGCTGGGATCAGCCACGCGCTCGTTGTTTATTCGCCGTTGCGCCGATGCATGATGTGGGGAAAATTGGGGTTCCAGATGCCGTTCTTGGAAAGCATGGCCCGTTGACGGAAGAAGAATGGCAATCAATTAGGCAGCATCCTCTTTTGGGAGCGAGTTTATTGGATGGCTCGATGTCTCCCTTGCTGGAGATGGCCAAGGAAGTTGCGCTGACTCACCATGAGCGTTGGGATGGAAGTGGATATCCTCGAGGGCTGAAGGGAACACAGATTCCCATCACGGGACGAATTGTGATGCTGTGCGACCTTTACGATGCCTTGCGAAGCCGAAGGCCCTATAAATCAGCATTTACCCATGAGAAGACATGCGACATCATTCTAAACGGGAACGACAGAACAAAGCCGACACATTTTGATCCACACCTTTTGGAGGCTTTCCGGGAGATGCATCAGGACTTTAACGGCATCTATTCTACTGTAGCCGAAGTCTAACATTCTTTGCCGCAGGCTGTTTTTGATTACTTGGGGTGTTCGATAGGATACCCCGCTTCTGTCCAGGCATTCATACTTCCTTCCACATTATAAACATGCCGATATCCTAATCCCATTAAGGTTTCAGCAGCGATATTGCTGCGGTGTCCAGATTGGCAGTACACCACGATATGCTGATCCAGTTTCGCATTGAGCTCTTGGTGGCGTCCCTGCATTTCCCGAAAATCAATATTGAAATCCGTTCCGGGAATGAAGCCACTCATATGCTCGTTTGGACTCCGAACATCGACGAGCACAAATCCTTTTTGTTTGGGTTGGGATGCCTTTTCAAGTCCTGTTTTGAGTTGCTGAACCGTTAAAAGGTAGGGCTCAGCAGTAACGATGGCGGGGTTCCACCATCCTAGAAAAAGAAGAGCAACGGTTAAGGAGAAAGAGAAACGTTTCATGGTTATCCTCCGTAGTATTGGGAATGGCTTTCTTGTTTGAGGAGGTTAAGGGAAATGGCGTTGTCCTCTCTGAAAGGAATGTGGACCAGACAATGGTTGAGTAATTGTTTTAAAATTGTATGGTTGGTCAGAAGAGACGGTCAAGGGAGTCATCCGGAATAGAGGAGTACCGACCAGGTTGTGAGTTGAAATGGTCATCATTGATCAAATTGGACTGGATAATTTTTGAGAAATGGGCTGCCTACCCGTTATGGCCGTAAAAACTGATTAAGGTTTTGAACCGTGGTGGGAAATATTCCCAGGACTTACCGGTGGGAAGGCGTTTGTCTTAAATCTTCCAGGGTGAGAAGAGGGAGCAATTGAATGCCCATGTGAGCCAGATTGCTTTTCCCCTCATCTTCAGATCGATCCACCACCACTAACCCATGCGTCACTATTAAGCCCTGGGCGCGGGCTGCTTCGGCGGCCTTTATCAATGATCCGCCTGTTGTTAAAACATCGTCGACCACTAAAGCTGTTTCCCCGGAATGAATGGTGCCTTCAATTAATTTGCCTAATCCATGATCCTTAGGTTGTTTGCGCACAACGAACGTTCGCCACTCCCGTTGTGGATCGGCCCTATAGCCATAATCTGAAATACAGGTGGCCAGGGGAATTGCTCCGATTTCCAGTCCGCCAATGAGTGTGAAATCTAAGGATTTGAGCAGGTGATAGGCTAATTGAGCCACAAGGTGACGTGAGTGCGGATGAGCCAATACAATACGACAGTCAACATAATAGGGGCTGTTTTTCCCTGAGGCGAGCCGAAAGCCTTCTTGCTGATTCCATTTGAAGGCTTCCAATTGATGGAAAGCTTGAATGAGGGCATTTTTTGGCATAGGAAGTTTAGGAGAGTGTTACGGTTGAGTCACAAGCGATTTCCTTCTACCATTACGACTTCGAGATCTGCAACAGGGCGCGGAAAAATTATGGTGTTAAAAATGAGAATGTTTGTGTGGAATTGGAATGCACCGGTGTCGTGGAAATTTTGCCTCTCCCTCGGGGGTGGAGAAGTTCAAGGCCCATAGGAAACTCAGCGTGAAGGAGCGTATTGAATGTTTAAAGTAAAAAAACGTCCATTAAAAAAAGAGAAGCTCCCGGTTCTCTATAATATTCTAGAGAACTATACGGATTATGATCCTCCTGGAAATGTAATGGTGTGCGGAATGACGGAACCGGAAAATTTGGAGATGCATGCACGAGTCCTGTCTGAAAGTTATGCTATTCCTCTTGAAGCTATAACAGGCGTGCTTCAAGACGGAGGAATTTATCTCTATCCGCATAAAGGTAGGCTTGTCACAAAAGGCGCATTCGTCTGTCGTGTTGATCCTCTTGGCAAAGATCCGAAACACACGTGGGTCATGGATCTTGAGCAATATGCGGCAGCAGAGCGCATGCGTCAAAGTTATGGTCTAACCTTGGAAGAAGGCATGGAGCGGGTTTTTTATCGAGGCCTTCCTCAGGAATTACAGGATCGGTTGCGGCAAAAAAACTTAGGGATCGATTTGACAAAAGTTGAATCCGGGAACGCGTGTAGTGGAGGCATTCAATATATTGATTTCCGAAAAGATTGGTCTCCCCATTTTAAGCGAAAATGTGTCATGCCAGATGGACGATTGATTGAGACCAGTGGGCTCCATGATTTTGCGGAACTGCATGGGATCAGCGTGGATGAGACTCGTACCTTGTTTGATCATGGGGGTACTCTTGCACTGAAAGATGGTGGAGGTCTTGCGTGTCAGATCATCAATGGTCAGCCATCCGTGGCCCGCTTTAATTCACGACAATTCAGTAAAGCTAAAGCTCTGGCCAAGGAAAAAGATCTTCATTTATTGGACGCTTTAAGTGAAGTGGCTTATCAAGATCCAGTTTTGATGCGAGCCCTCCGTCGTGCAGAAAGCTCCTCATTTTAAGCATTCCTTACATTTCCTGTGAGCCAAGTTTCGATACTGGATTGGCTCAAAGTGGGAACCACCACGAACAGCGCCTCGAGGTGTTCTTGCCTCATGTTCACTATGTGTTTTTTCTGATCTATTCCCAACCAATCGAATCGTACCCTCGTTCCGAAAGACATCGGTTAACGAAGGACTTGTGAGCGGGTGTTGGTTGCGAGGCCTGGAATAAGCCACGAATAAAGCCAACGGTCGCACCTGTTGCGGCACCTATGGCTGCTCCAATACCCGCTCCTCCTCGAATGGCCCCACTGACTGCACCGATGGCACCCCCTGCTCCCGCTCCAACGGCAGTATTCCCAGCCACCGCCGCGGCATCGTGTTCCGGGACATAATCCTCTGCAAGCTGTTGGCATTCCTCAATGTCCTGTTCTGCTCGATCGGGGCCAACTTGTTGAAGATGGTCGTTGGGATAAAGGATTGGGCGAGGGCCAGAGCACCCAAAGGCTAGGATACAGAGACCACAGATGCTAAGAGGGACAATAAAAGAATGGAAATAGGAATGGGACATGCTGTGCTCCTTTAGTATGGAGGCCGTGTGTTCAATGAGAGGAGGAATTTGGTCGAACAAATCGGCTGGCAAGACGAATGAGCCACTTTTTAGGAAAAAATGGAGTTATCCATTGGGTTGCCAGTCCCTGCCATCCAATAGTCACGAGGGTTTGACGGGACATCAAGGCCTTTAATGATTTTTGTACGACGTCGTGGGGAGTGTGAGCAGAAGAAATGTGGCGTGGGCAGTGCCCTGCCGTCCTATGAAAATCGGTTTCTGTGTAACCTGGACAGCATACCTGGATGGTTACCTCATTTGCTTTGGCCTCCATCGCCACGGCTTCAGAGAAAGATATGATAAAGGCTTTGGTGGCGGAGTATTCCGCCATATAGGGAATTGGAAAAAATCCTGCCACGGAAGCCACATTGATAATTGCACCCTGCCGTCGATTCATCATACCAGGTAGGAATAGCCTTGTGCTTTCTGTGGTCGCATGGATATGGACCTGTAACATGTCTTGGATCGTTGAGAGGGGCATGTCTGTAAATAGGCCATACAGCCCAAAACCGGCATTGTTGACAAGTAACGACACATCCGGCCCATATGATTGAGCTAATTGGTAAAGGGTTCCAGCCGCGTTAGGTCTGGCCAAATCCAGCGTTTCTGTCCAGATTTGAACAGAGGTGGTTTGTTGAATTTCCTTGGATAATTCCTTCAGGCGGTTTTGATCCCGGGCGACCAACAGGAGATGATAGCCTTGAGCCGCCAAGGCTCTGGCATATTCGGCCCCAATCCCTCGTGAAGCTCCTGTAATAACCGCGAATGGCGCCATATTTTTCATGAATAAAGTCTGAAGAAATCGTTCAACCATAAAAGGCTTTCTTTCTACAGGTCAACTGCGGGCCGACCCAGAAGCTCTGAACACGAGCAAGGCGTTGTCGGTTTTTACTGAACCATGCTCATGAAATAAGCCCGAAAATATTAAGAATTATCAGGGATGTGCCGAATGAAACAGGTATGCGCCGATCAATCGGTTCTTTAAAGCCGATTGCCTGAATTCACCACAAACCAGAGGACTCGATAACCGACATGAGTGCCGAAGGAATTGAAAATACGGTAGAAGCCTGTGGTACGAGTTCGGCAACTGGTGTGCTTGAGTTGCCGGATTCTTGCCCACCTTCAAAGGCTGTCACGAAGAACGTCAATTTGGAGCAGGCCTTGGCTGATATTGAAGCGCAAGCCGGGGGATTAGTGAAAACCACGAAGCAGGTGATGGCGTCATTTAAAAAAATTAAAGATGCAGCGAAAGTGGGTGATTTGATCAATCTGCGAAAATTACTGGAGGAGGGCAAGGAGGTGACGCTGAGCCTCGGATGTGACTTTGTGAAAACCCAGGAACGTCTGAATTTTGATGAAGCTGGATATTTGGAGGGCAAAGCGTTTCGCCAGGAACTTCTTACCGCTGCCCAGCAGATGGGTGTCAATCTCTATGAGCACGATGGCTATTTATTTTCCTATCCAGTCTTATTACGGATTCTTCATAAAGAACGTGCGGTCGCCATTGATCGAATGCGGGAAAACCGGCTTCGTCCTTCGGTCTTGGTCAAACGATTAAAGGAAGTTCAAAATAAACCCCTTCGATTTAAGCCGCAAACGTTTTTGGAGATGGTCTATACGGCCTATTCCATTGTGGTGGCGGGTCGAGGGAAGCACCTCATTGGCAAAGGAACGGTGATTCCACTCTTGGAACTGTATCAACTCTTGACGCTCCTTCCGTGGCAGGCCAATGAATATACCAGACAGGAATTTGGCCGGGATGTTTATTTATTGGATAAAAGTGGAACCATTTCCACCAAAAACAACCATCGGGCAAACTTTCATGCCAGTACCGGCGTGCGGGATGCCAACAAAACCTTAACCGTGATTGCGCAAGGGGGACGGGAGAAAACCTATTATGGAATTTCCTTTGTCCAGTCGGGATAAACCGTTGCACCGTATTTAAGTTTCCCTAGGGTGAACCGAGAAGACGAATGAGATTAACAGGATATTAAGGAAAAATTTATGTCTCCACAGGAATGGTTGAACGTTCTCAAATCTGCCTATCTTCAGGGGTTTATTCGTCGTGGAGGATCGGCCGTCAAATTTGCGGTCGTGGAGGAGGCTCAGGTCGCTAAAGCTGTGAGCGTGGGGGTGGGTGCGCTATCACGGGAACAAGGCTTTGTCACGATTCACGCGGATTCTCATTGTACGAAGGTTCAACTCATTGATCTCTTGTTTAAGGAAATGGCCAGACAAATTGATTGGGATGCCTTGGCGTTCGAGTATGTCAAAAAACTCTTTCGAGAGCATCAATGGAAGATTCCTGAGCGGCGGGAGGAATGTTGCTGGTCTTCTCTGGCCTCTCTCAATAGTTGCGATGAAGCCACGATGCACCGAGAAGTGAACGCATGGTTGGAAGGGAGCTTGTTTCAGGATTTTCACATGAGTCGGGAATTTCGACTGGCCATGATCCAGTTGTGTGTGGCTCAGCTGGAATTGCCGGATAGTCCCTCTAAAGAGTCTGGAGCAATTAAGGCCTGGCTTCGCGGCGAGCTGAAACAAATGGCTGCCCTCAAAAAAATATTGATTTTTGAAAAGGTCACCCGCAGTAATGCGCGTGACCTTATTGTCTCCTTAGCCCATTGGACCCGCCTGTTGGGGAAACCCGGTATGGTCCTGACCATCGATATTTCAGCCTTTACTGGCAGCAAAGAAGCCGGTGCGACCTCCCTGAACTATTCGCCCTCTGCGGTTATGGATGCCTATGAGATGCTGAGACAATTCATTGATGGCAGCGATGAAATCGAAGGGCTATTGGTCGTGGTCGTTGCCTCGCAAGCCTTTCTCTCGGATCAACGGTTGGGTCTGAATCGGTATGAGGCCCTAAAGCTTCGAATTTGGGATGATGTCCGGGATAAAACCCGACAAAATCCCTTTGCGCCGATGGTCAGGCTGACCGACCAGACCGCAGTCTTTGCCGAGAGCAGACTCCTGGCCAGAGTGGGAAACCGAAAAGAAGATGTGCAGCATCAACGGGTTATTGAATCCTTGAGGGCAGGTGTCCCGAGCCCGGGTGTGGTCCAAGCGTTGGGATGTCCACAGCCGATGGTCAAATCCAAATTTCAACAGATGTTGCAGGACGCTCAGGCCAGCATTCATAAGGGGTGGACCACAAAAGGGATGTTGATTGAAGGAGGATTTGGTACGGGAAAATCACATTTGCTGGAATCCTTAAGACGTATGGCCTTGGAATCCAGATTTGTTTGTAGCAAGGTCGTCATAAGTAAGGAAACGCCTCTATATAGTCCCGCATTGATGTTTCGGTCTGCCATTGAGTCTGCTGATATCCCCGAAAAACGAGGAGATGTTTTGGCCGAGGTGGCAGCGGATTTAAATTTTAAGAGTCCCCAATACGCCAATTTTTACGAATGGGTCCATCGTCAGGGTGGAGAAATTGATGGGCGCTTTGCGGCCTCGGTGTTTCTGTATGAACGCATGGTGAATGACCCGGAGTTACGTCACCGGATCATTCGATTTTGGGCAGGGGATCCCTTAACCGATGCTGAAATCAAGCGATTACTCAAATCCTGTGATGCGAGTGTTTCCTATCGATTTGAACGAGTCTCGCCCATGGAAATGGCGTTGCAACGATTTAAATTTGTTTCACGACTGATGATTGCGGCGGGATATTCTGGTTGGATTTTACTGATCGACGAGGCAGAAATTATTGGCAGGTATTCCTTTAAGCAACGAGCCCAGTCCTATGCGGAATTAGCCAGGTGGCTGGGCCGACTGGAAGCCTCCAGTTTTGCCGATCTCGGCTATAAGTCCGGATTGGCGGCCGTGATGGCGCTCACAGATGATTTTCAAAGTGCGATTCTTGATGAAAAAGGTGATCGGGAAAAAGTGCCGGAAAAGTTGCGGGAATCAGGATCGGAAACTGATTTGGTGCTGTCCCGCCAAGCAGAACAGGGAATGCGGCTTATTGAATGCGAACGCATACCCTTGGTCGGTCCCTATGACCAGCTCGTAGAAGAAATTTACCATAAAATTCGATCCCTTCATGGGGCGGCGTATGGGTGGGAACCACCTCAGGTCCCAACGATTGAGCGATTATCCAGCACCCGGATGCGTGAATATGTCAAAGGCTGGATTACCGAATGGGATCTAACACGTCTTGATCCAACACAAAAAGTTGACATTGAATTAACGGAAATTCGACAAAATTATTCGGAAGATTCTGAATTAGAAGGGGATGAGGAAGACCAGCTTCACCCGGCACTCTCCGAGTCGAACTAATTTGGATCTTGACCAAAATGGCTGTCATCAGAAAATTTGCGCAATTTAACCACCAGATTGGAATGAATCTTTCAAGACGGGGCCACACATTGTTTCAGCATAGGGCTCTGCCTTTTCGGCAGTCTGTAAAAACCTTTCTGTGTATGCCTGTGACTTTTTAACCTGTGAAGGATACGAGCAATGGAGTTACGATCTCAAGAATGGTTTCATACCCTTCGGCAAGAATATCTTCAACGATTCATTGGGCAAGGAGGTTCATCGGTCAAGTTTGTGGTAACAGATTCTGACTCGGATAGAGTCGACATCCAAGACCAATTGGCTACCTTGGCTCAGCAGGAGGGGTATGCGTGCATCTTAGTTGATGCCAAAGACACCAAAATTCATATGATGGATAAGTTTTTCCATCAGATTGCTCGTCGCATCCCATGGGATGATCTGGCCTCACAATTTGTTCGTCGACTCCTTCAAGAAAACGGGTACCAGATCCCGGACAACAAGGAGGAGTTCTGCATGACGGGAGTCGCCCGGATGAATGAACGGGCCGAACCGTTACTGCGACGAGATTTAAATAGTTGGTTAGAGCGGGCTATTTATCGGGATACGCAGATGTGTCAGGAATTTCGTATGGCCATGATCCGATTGTGTTTGGGACAATTGGACTCTGGCTCAGAAGTTCCCTTTATGACCGAGCCGGTCAAGTCATGGCTGGGCGGGGAGATTCGTCAGATTTCAGCTCTCAAAGAAGCCCTAATTTTTCAGAAAATTAATCGGACCAATGCCCGGTATATGTTTGTTTCGTTATGCCGTTGGTTACGGTTAGTTGGGAAAACAGGGTTAGTCGTGTCCCTGGACCTGAGTCGATGTTTGCTCAGTAAGAAGCCGGATTCTCCTGAAGGCCTGTATTACGGCATTTCCACGACGTTAGATGCCTACGAAATGCTTCGCCAGTTTATTGATGGGACAGATGAATTGGAAAGTTTCTTGTTGGTGGTCCAGGTGCCGCAGGAATTTTTGACAGATGAACGGAGGGGACTCAACCGGTATGAGGCGTTGAAATTACGCATTTGGGACGAAGTCCGTGACCGCCAATACCAAAACCCATTAGGGGCATTGCTTCGTCTTGGATCTCAACAGGCAGGGGATGCCCATGATACCGGGAAAAAGGAATACACTGATCGGCCGGCGATGGCCAATGGTGATGTTGGGCATCAACGCGCCATGGAAGCTTTGCGATCCGGAGTGCCGAATCGTGATGTGGTGCAGGTACTGGGAAGTCACCAACCGGACCTGGAAGGAAAATTTAGACGGCTGCTTCAACAGATGGAGGCGAACGTTCCTCATGACACGCCTACCAAGGGTATCGTAATTGAAGGAGGGTTTGGGAGTGGGAAATCCCATCTCCTTCATGCGTTGCAACAGGTAGCGCTGGAGAAGAATTTTGTCTGCAGTCCCATCGTGATCAGTAAGGAGACACCCTTGTATAATGGTGTACCCCTCTTTCGTGCAGCCATCAACAATGCCATTGTTCCCGGTAAACATGGTGATGCTCTCACCGAAATAGCCGCTGAATTGAATTTCCAAAGCCCGCACTTTGCCAATCTGTTTGATTGGGTGCATCGGAAGGACCAAGGATGCGATTCCCGGTTTGCTGCCAGTCTGTATCTCTATGAGCGGATGATAAATGATCCTGAGCTGAGTCATCGCATGATCCGGTATTGGGCGGGAGATCCGTTGAGTAATAGCCAATTCAATAAATATCTCCAGGGGTGTCCGCCGGAAAACCCTTATGTGTTCAATAAAATTTCCGGTCAGGATTTGGCCTTCCAACGGTTTCGATTTGTCTCACGCTTGATGGTGGCGGCTGGCTATAAAGGGTGGATCTTGCTTATTGATGAGGCGGAAATCATCGGGCGATATTCTTTTAAACAACGGACCAAGTCCTATAGGGAGGTGGCACGGTGGATGGGGGTGTTAGCCGAGGATACCTGTCCGGCTATTGGAGCCATTGTTGCTCTGACTGATGATTTCCAAAGCGTGATCTTGGAAGAAAAAAAGGATTCCCAGAAAATCGAGCAGATGTGTCAGGAGGAATCGACGGATGAAGCTCATAGGCAAGCATTACAGGCAATTCAGGGTATCCGGCTCATCGAACAGGAGGGCGAATCATTGATTCGTCCCTATGAATCAATGGTGGATGCCTTATATGAGCGGCTTCGGTCTCTGCATGGATCGGCCTATAGTTGGACACCTCCACCCGTTTCAGCTGTAGAGAAATTATCCAGTACCCGGATGCGCGAGTATGTACGTGGATGGATTACCGAATGGGACTTGCGACGATTGTACCCTGAAGCTCAATTAGACATTGAAATTCTGGATGTGCGGCAAACGTATGACGAGGATCAGGAGCTGGAACCCACGCTGGCAGATGACATTGACTCTGAAAAGATACCAGAGTCGGAAGAAAGTTTGATGGCTGTCGCCTTGCAAAATCAAGCTCCTGTGTGAGTAAGCGTACTAGGTGGAGGAATCGGCCGTATTGCGCAAAGGCCATCCTCCTGCCGAGGAATAAACGGCAAAATTTTAGTCTCTGCTGTGCTTCCCCTCCTTTCTCTTATTGAGGTTCCGCAAATATATTTGACCGGATGGGTACCCATGATCTTCTGAATAGCGGGAGCCCATTATGAGTCGTATTCAGGCGTAATCCCTTGGGGAAAAAACGCAAGCCAAAGTCTTCCGGGCCATGGGGATGACGGAGCCTCTCATGGGAGGAATGCTCAATTTTGTTGGTAAGAATCCGATAGCGTAAGTCAGAGGACCGCCCTCGAAGAGGGAGGGGATTGAAAAGCCTGCATTGAGAATAGGAAAGACCTTTGTCGGTATCTGAGTTGACGCCTCGTAAAGTATTACCGTTGTCGGTTTTGGCACTATGGCGCACCTGTGTGAGCAGAATCCTGGGAGCCATGGAGCTCCTACATCGGCATACGATTTTGGTGCTAACCGTGCTTTTTGGGCTCTGTCTCATCGTGATTTATCTGCATATTTCCCAATTGAAAACCCAAATGGTGACGGCCATGGCCTTTCGGGGATCCGAGATCTATACCAGAGCGCTGAATGAAATGCGGATATGGTACACCGTCGAAGTTATTCAACGCCTTCACAACCAGGGAATTGAAGCCTCGACAGGGTATCGGGACCATCAAGGCGAAATTCCTCTCCCTGCGGCTCTCAGTCGGGACCTGGGTAATCGATTGGTCGCCGGGCGAAATGGCGAACGATTGAAGTTACTTAGCCCCTATCAGTTTTACCCTGGAAAGAAATCAGGGGGACCCTTTGATGGCTTCCAGGAAGAGGCGTGGGAATTTTTCACACAACATCCTGATACGGATGAGCCATTTTATCGGTTTGAGCAAGTCGATGGGCGTGAGTCCCTCCGTTTTGCGAAGGCCGATCGGATGCAGAAGGAATGTGTGGAGTGTCATAACAGACATCCGGACAGTCCAAAGCGTGATTGGCAGATCGGGCAGGTGGGCGGCTTGTTGGAGGTTGTGTATCCCGTTGATTCGTTGGAGTCGATCATGGGAATGAGTTGGCAGGGAACTTATGGGTTGATGGGGATGTTGGTCGTCATTTGGATGGGCGGATTCGGGTTAGTGGTGTTAAAGCTCGGACGGGTGGCAAGTGAATTGGAAGACCAGGTACGCGATCGAACCGGCGCACTGCAAAGTGCCAACGAACACTTGGAATTGGAAATTCATGATCGACTATTGGCCGAAGATACCCTTCGGAAGGCGAAAGATAATCTGGAAAAGCGAGTCCAGGAGCGAACGGGGAAGTTGGCTGCGTCAAATGCCGAACTCATTCGGGAAGTGGCGGAACGGAAGCGGGCAGAGGAGGATATACGCAAACTCAATTCCCAGTTGGTCCAGCGCTCGGCGCAACTTGAGGCGAGTAATAAGGAACTTGAGGCGTTTAGTTATTCGGTCTCCCATGATTTACGCGCGCCATTACGGGGAATCGATGGGTTTAGCCAGGCCGTGTTGGAAGATTATGATGAAAAACTTGATGAGTCAGGACGAAATTATTTGCGGAGGGTGCGGACGGCCAGTCAACGAATGTCCAAGCTTATCGATGCCATGCTCAATCTGGCCCGGTTGACACGAGCCGAAATTCATACCCAGACCTTTGATCTGAGTGCTGTAGCCCGGGCTGTTCTTGAAGATTTTCAAAAGATGGACCCGGACCGGCAGGTCGAATGTATTGTGGCCAATAATGTATTCGCCACTGCTGACCCGCAATTGCTTCGGGCCGTTTTAGAAAATTTGATCGGCAACGCGTGGAAGTTTACCCAGCAACAAACCCATCCCCGTATCGAATTCGGTTATGGGCAATATAAAGGGCAGGCAGCCTATTTTGTCTCCGACAATGGGGCGGGTTTTGATATGACCTATGCGCATAAACTCTTCGGCGCGTTCCAACGGCTTCATGCCTATACAGAATTTCCGGGAGTGGGCGTGGGGCTGGCGACGGTGCATCGTATTATTCAACGGCATGGCGGTCAAATTTGGGCAGAAGGAGTGGTGGGCAAAGGCGCGACCTTTCATTTTACATTGTAAGGCAACCGAAGGAGGAGAAAATGATGACCAACAAAGCAATTCTGTTAGTGGAAGATCATCCTGATGATGAAGAGTTGACGATGCGGGCGCTCAAGAAAAACAATATAAAAAATGAAGTCGTGGTGGCTCGGGATGGCGTAGAAGCGTTGGAATATTTATTTGGAACCGGAGCGCATGTCGGTCGTGATTTAAGCCAGATGCCGCAAATTATTCTGCTGGATCTCAAGCTTCCTAAAATTGATGGGCTGGAAGTGCTTCGACGGTTGCGAGCTGATGAACGGACGAAGTTTCTACCGGTGGTTGTGCTCACGTCGTCCAAGGAAGAGCAGGATATTGTGAAAAGCTATCAACTTGGAGCCAATAGTTATGTTCGCAAGCCAGTGGACTTTCAAGAGTTCTCTCAAGCGGTTCAAAACCTGGGGCTCTATTGGCTGATTTTAAATGAATCGGCACCGGAAAGGGTGTGATCCGGTTAGGTAAAAATGAATACCCATCTCAGTTGGGGGGCGTGAGTCTGCCTTGGGTAGATCGGTGGAATGTTCCGGCATTTCCTGGTCTTGTCCTTTGATCAATCTCCTCATGGGTGTTGAATATTTCCGCTCTCTTTCTCTCTGTCAAAGGTTCCAACAGGTGTCAATTTTCCAGTGACTTCAAACAGGAAAGATATGCCCGTCCACCGTATATCCTGCCTATCTTCCTGAGCCCCGTCTTCTGGTTCTTGGATCTCCTATCTTTTGTTTCCACACGCTTTTCTCTTCTCTGTCTTATCCGGTGTGTTACCAGGCATATCCCTTGCTCAGTGTAAGAGTTACTGAACTACCGACCATTCTTTTCAAGGAGGGGGCCATGAGACGAATGCTGACATGGGATATTCCCGAATCCGTCACGTCACATGAACATGCGTGGAATCCAAAACGAAAATATATGACTGAAAGCATTGGTCTGGAGACCCAGCGGGCGTCAAGAAGCAGTGCGGCCGGGGCGATCTGTTGTGCCAAATGTGGTAGTGAGGTGAAGGTCTTTGTTTCACCCAGACGAAATCCCCATTCCAGTAAATTAGGACGGGCTGTCTCGTTGAAGGATCATGATCTGTGCCGGCGGTGTTGGCGGAAGTTGATGCATGAACAACGGAAGACGGGGGTGGTGACCCTGCCCATTTCCTTCTTTGCGAAAGAGAAAAGTCTCCGGCCTCGCCTGTTGATACCCAAAATGGCTTCCGTACCCAAGCAAGCGTCCTAATCCTCGTCATGAAGAGAGGGTGAGGAATAGGGGAAAATGGATCAAACACTAGTGCTAGGTCGGAGATGATCTATCATTGTGGATTTATTTGGAGGAAATGGTCGCTTGTCTCTCTTGAATAAATGTTTTCGCAAGGGCAGCATTTTGATACACGACCTTTAATTCCAAATTTCCGAACGGGCGGCGCACAACCTTCAGTAACACCTGACCATCTTCAAAACCTGAATTCAGCTCGTTGAGTTGTCCAGAAAGAAACGATTGCTTGGTTGCTTCAGTGAGATCCTGGGTGAGGTGATAACTCGCTCCAAGAATAATCTGTAACTGCTGGTACCATTCATCTCTATATAGCCCCATATCGATGGTAATCTTTGCCAGTTCCCCGGCTGGTTCCGTCGTATCTGAGACGTCGTCGGGTAAATAGGTCAGTTCAACATATCGATTTTTATCGGTAAGTTCATAGAGACATTCTTTAGAGTTGTTGCAGGCTGGTATGGCGGCTACCTCTTGTTCTGTCATGCCGAATTTTAAATCCCGGAAGCCATCAATTCCGGGATCTGCCAATACAAGCCCACTAGATAGGACAATTGAAGCACAGGTGAGGAGAGCACAGGTTCGTATGCTTAGGATGCCGGAAAGTAGTTTCATGACATGAGGTTCCTTACTCGTGAAGCTAGAGATAATGAAGAAAACAAGAACTATTTAGATAATATCGGCTGTTTGTTATGAGTAGGTCACCATAGCAAACCTTTCCTGAAAAAGGCGATGATGCACTGCAGGAAAACTAACAATTGAGGCCATACCAGGAGTTTGGATACTCAGAAAGAAATTGTTGAGGGGGCCTGTGAAATCAATTTGGAAATGTGACGAGTATCGAATTCATTGGGCGCATTGGGGCCTTCTTGGATAGGTTCTCTTAATTGACGGTGCAGGAAAACCTCTTGTCGAGAGTTTGGCACTTCTCATGGTCTTCCTCCTTGGGGTATTTGGAATGCTCTGCCCGGATCAGCGGGTGAGGCCTGAGCAAGCCATTAGTCGTGCCCTCCTTTGAAGTCTATTCTCCGTAAAGCCTCAGGTGAGAGGAATCGCCCTTTTTTCACTGGCAGGGTTTTGCTGAAGACTGCCTCAAGATGTGTTAGGGAGTTTCTTGATGAACCTGGAGAAGTGGCCCCATCCAGTAACGCATCGGTCGATCCCCTTCCGCTGCCTTATGAGGAAGATGGGCTACATACCAAAAGACCACATTGGTCTCTTGGACGCTTTCATCACTTTTAAATTCCAAATCTCCGCGTGCGCCGAATGGCCAGCCGGCATATTCATCCCGGTAAAATTTTCGAATCGAGACATCACGATCTGAAAACTTATTCGATTCCCCATCAAATGGACCTGGAATAACCCAGACACCCTGCCCGGTGGGGTAATCGCGCACAAACCAGACGCGATCCTGGCTGTTGGTGCCGGGCTTCTTGTCATCCTCCTCTACCAAATATTTTTCCCACCCCGGCCCCCAACCGTTGTCTTTTACAGAATTCCGGTCCAGGACAAAGACCTGATCCTGATCGGATCCGCCGATATCAAAGTCCAGCCGCCAGTAGGCATGGTGTTCATGGTCGGTATTACAGGAGAGATTCCAGCTCTGAACGCTTGGATACAGTCGACCGTCTTCGCTCAGATACCAGGCCTGATACAGATGGTATTGACCGATTTTGGCATACACACCTAATTCCAACCACTTGACGCCTTGGATGGTATGCTCGGCCTGACAGAGCTTTTTCCCATCGCAGTTAGGATTTTTTTTGAGGCGCTGTGGGCTGATCCGGTCCTCGAAAGGTCCGCATCGGCCACTGGATCGCCCTAGGCCAAACCAACTGAAGGGATGCCAGGCCGGCCACTCCCTGACATACTTGACCCGGATCACCGGCAAATCCGCTTTACCTAAAATCTGGCTGCCTTGATAGGACACATTGCGTAGCCCCAGGCCAGCGGCATCTTTCATCTCAAGGTATAAGGCCCACGGACCCCAGGTAAACGGTTTGGATTCCCAGTCGGCCAAAGCGGGGCTGACCATCAAAGCACTGGTCAATGCCACACCGGCGAGAAAATATCGAAATGATGGCATGCGACGCGCTCCTTGTTTGGGAATAGTCATTGGGGTCCTGCCTCCTTGCCTGCGTCTAAGACGGTCTGAGAAGTGAGGTCAACTCGTGCAAAGTAGAGGGGCAAGCTCTCCGGCGTTTCAGAAAATGTGACCCAAAATACCCGGTCGCCGAACCCCGCTTCGTCGCTCACCCAGAAGTACCGGTATTCTTCAGGGGAAGTCAGAATGGCATGTCCGTGCAGATTCTGCACCTCCTGGGCAATTCGTTGATCTATTCTGGCCAGCTCAATGGCTGTCGTGATTTCTTCTTCACCTTCTTCGGGCTGGTAGCCCTCACGCGGATCCTGCCGGACAGAAGACATTCGGTCATTTTCCATACAGACATGCACGGCCACATTATGGGTGTAACTGTAGTAGGTTAACCGATAGGCGGAGGCATCGGCAGCCGATGCCCGTTCCGTTGTTCGAGGGTTAGCCGTGTCGTCTTCCTGCAGGGTCACCAGGCATTGGTTGGCAGGGACCTCCTCGGTATTGATGTAGGCAAAACGATCGCCCAATTGGGTCTTCACGTCCGGATCCTGTTCTGCTGTGGCACGTAAGGCAGGCTGGTCGGATTCGACAATGATAATCTCCGGTCCCGGACCGGATAAGGTCGTGGGGGACATGGCTTCGACGGGGCGTCGCGGACCTCCTTCCGGTGGCAATTCCAATGGTAATTCAATCAGTGGAGAGGGATGGAAGGGCAGGGGTTTTTTGGGGATCTTTGTGAGCTCCACGCTGGAGCATCCCAGAAAAAAGCTGCCGAAGACCCAACCCGCCGTCACCAGGATATGAGAAGTTAATTTTGAATGCATGAGGCCGGCTCCTTAGGTCGAAAATGAAAAGGCCTACAGAAGGAATTCTTCGTCAAGCGTACCTTAAAAATTCTCCATAAGAATAGCAAGAGAGTCTGGATGCTCCCCTTAAGATGTAAAGGTAAAATCCTTGCTGAGAATATTGAGGTCAAGGGATGAGTCGTCCGTTTTTTAGCCAAGTATGCCCCACTTGGAATCTCAATGAGTCCCAATAACCTTGAAAGGTAGGTCTGAGACCAATGCCTTATGCAGGAACATGACCCTGGATTACGGGTCAATAGATGAATGAAAAATCCCATTTAAAGGATGGCGACGGAAGAAGGACCACGAACGACTGCAATCCATTCCTTTCTTGAAAAATATCCCCATTCATCTTGGTAACGCCTGTAAATCCGTTCCAAATGTTCTTTGGTGACCATTCCCTTCAGCCGTTTTGTAAAATCTCTCGTATGTGTAGCATGGTCAATTGGGGTTGATCCTTCCATGAAATTGTCCGTAATGGCGATGGCTAATATTTCTTGATCGGATTGGTCTGCCAGGTACATGGGTATACCCTCCTTCGATGAATTATCGCCTTTTGATGCCGCGAGTGGGCGGGGCCTGAAGAGGGTCATCGGGCCAGAAGTGTTTGGGGTAGCGGCCCTTCAATTCTTTTTTCACTTCCGTGTAACCGGTTTTCCAAAAACTTGTGAGGTCCTGGGTGACCTGAACGGGGCGTCTGGCCGGAGAGAGCAGATGAATGAGGACAGGGACTCTCCCATTGACCAGGCGGGGCGTGTCGCATTGTCCGAATAATTCCTGAAGACGGACAGCCAGAATGGGAATCTCTCCTGACAGATAATCCAAGGGAATGTGCGATCCTGTGGGCACCGTGAGATGAGAGGGCGCCAGAGTGTCGAGCGTGCGCCGTTGTTCAGGAGAAAGGAGCGCCTGAAGCGGCCAGGCAAGATCGATCCGTTTCAGCTGATTGAGGCTGGAGAGATTGATGAGAAAAGGCCCAAGCCACTGGTTCAATGTCTGAAGGAGTGTGTCGTCCGAGACATCGGGCCAAGCGGATCCCGGTTCCGTGGCGCGACGCAGAAATTGGACGCGCGCCTGCCAGTTTCTGAGTGTGGGGTTCCAGGGCAAACAGGAGAGGCCCGTGTTTCGAAGGCCGTCGAGAAGGGCGGTTAACACCAAATCAGGATCAGGATCGGGAAGTCGGCCTTCCTCAAGAATGAGTTCTCCGAGTCGTCGTTGCCGGATGGATCTGACCGCTTGCGTCGAGGCATCCCACATCACAGAATCCGTTGACTGTATGAGATCCCCGCAGTGGGAGAGCAGATCTTCAACTGAAATCGGGGCAGCCATATAGATAAGTGCCGTTGCCGGGGCACCGTTAAGATCTGCAATCACGAGCCATTCTTCATGTTCCAATGGATCCGGGTGATGAAATCTTGCGCTTCGCCCGTTGGCCAGGCGGTATCGTCTGTCCTCATCTGATTGTCGTTGCGCAATCCGGTCGGGGTAGGCCAGCGCCAGGAGTACACCCAACTGATCAATCTGTTGTTTGGGGACATGGTGAGGAGTGGCGATGTGCATTGTCCGTTGCCATGACTGTGAGGCCTGGCGAATGCGTTGGATGGTTGCCATATCCAGAGCCCCGGTGCTTCTCTGCCCAGGGGCGCCATCATAGAGAATATCAAATCGGGTGCGAAGATCGGCATGCTCTCGTGCGAATGATCCTTTGAACAAGTTTTGTTCGCTTAAGACTGCGGCGAGATCGCATGCTAAGGCTCCCACTCCCAGCGCCTTTCCCTTCAGGACCATATGGGCGAGTCGCGGATGCATGGGGAGATCGGCCATCGCCCGGCCATGATCGGTGATGTGCCCATGAGTATCACATGCGCCAAGGGAGTGAAGGAGCTGTCGTGCCCGAGCGATGGCTCCGGAAGGAGGAGGGTCAAGCCAGAGTAATTCCTGTGGATCGTGATTTCCCCATTGAGACAACTCCAACACGAGCGAGGTGAGGTCGGCATCAAGAATTTCCGGTGTGGTTCGGGGAGTGAAGGTACGCTGCGCGGCCTCAGACCAGAACCGTATACACAGGCCGGGTTCCAGGCGTCCCGCTCGCCCGCGACGTTGTTCTGCCGATTGTTGGGAGACCGTGAGGGTGGCCAGCCGGCTCATACCGCTGCGTGCATCAAAACGTGGTACGCGCATGAGCCCTGTATCGATGACGAGACGAATGCCTTCGATGGTGAGACTGGATTCGGCAATATTTGTGGATAGGACCACTTTGCGCCATCCGGCAGGCGGTGGAAGAATAGCCTGGTCCTGGGCCTGAGCGGATAAATCCCCATAGAGCGGAGCGATGCGCGTCTGTGGGTCAAGAGGCAGGTCTGCCAGGAGCCGTTCCACCTGACGGATTTCTCCCGCACCCGGAAGAAACACCAGGAGGTTGCCCTGTTCGGTCTTCAGCAGACGATGAATGGTATGGGCCACCTGCATGGCGAAACTTTTCCCCTCCGGCTTTCCGATGTAGCGGGTTTCGACGGGAAACATCTTGCCTTCGCAGCTGATCACTGGAGCCTGTCTCAATTGTTGCGAGATGGCCGCACTGTCTAGTGTGGCTGACATGATCAACAGCCGGAGATCCTCTCGAAATACCTTCTGCGATTCCAGACATAAGGCCAAGCCCAGATCGGCTTGCAGGCTGCGTTCATGGAATTCATCGAAGATGATCAGGCCATAGTGTTGTAAAGAGGGATCGTGCTGCAGGATTCTGGTGAGAATGCCTTCGGTTACCACTTCCAGTTTTGTGTTCGGGCTGATTTTGGTATCCAACCGTGTTCGATATCCAACGGTGGTGCCAACGGTTTCCCCCAGAAGATCGGACATGCGGCGCGCGGCGGCGCGCGCGGCCAACCGGCGGGGCTCCAGCATGATGATAGTTTTTGGGATCAACCACGGCTCTTTGAGAAGGGCCAGCGGGATCTGTGTCGTTTTTCCGGCGCCCGGCTGTGCGGTGAGAAGGACGATTGGGTGTTGCCTGAGCGTCTGTTGTAGCTGGGGAATTATAGCATCAATGGGATACGTGTGGGTCTTCATGAAAAATTAATTGGAAGTGGAATGGCGAATCAGAGGTTCTCAGGAAGGCCTCATTGTTGAACAGGGAACATACCTGAAGGGAGACGATCGGAGCATCCCTCTCCAGTATGTATATAGCGATTGCTTTTCAATTTTATTGAGAGTTAGGGTACACTGAAGTATTGAATAAGGGGTTATGTACATCGGAAACGGCATCAAACTGATCAGGAGGGGAAGACGGAATGAAGCCAGCAATTAAAATGAAACGGACCATAGTACTTTGCACAATCCTGGTAGGACTGGGTCTCCCTTCCACTGGAATAGGGAGTGAAACGAGCCCTGATTCCGGAGTGGGAATGATTACGGTTGATGGTCATACAGTTCCCGATATTGGTCCACTGCCGACGGCGGTTCCTGTGCCCGCCACCAATTTGAATTATGCCGCCAAACTGTCTCTGGGTAAACAGCTGTATTTTGATGGGCGGTTATCCAAGAACAACGCGATCTCTTGTGCATTTTGTCATAACCCAGTGGCGGGTTTTGCCGATCCCAACCAAACCTCGACGGGGGTGGGTGGAAAGCGTGGAGGCCGGCAATCACCGACCGTGTACAACACGGCTTTCAATACATTTCAATTTTGGGATGGTCGAGCCGGCTCTTTGGAAGAACAAGCGATTGGTCCTATTCATAATCCCGTTGAAATGGCCGAGACCCATGAAAGTGTCGTTCCCAAAATTGCCAAGATAAACGGCTATAAGGAAGAGTTCCAGAAAGTATTCGGAACCGGAGTGAGTTTGCAGGGAATTGCCGAAGCGATCGCTGCCTATGAACGGACCATCATCTCCACCAATTCGGCCTTCGATAAGTTTGTCTTAGGTGATCAACAAGCGATGGGAGAAGAGGCCCAACGGGGGATGGCCCTCTTTAAAGGAAAAGGCCGGTGCATTCTCTGTCACAACGGTTCCAATTTTACAGATAATCGGTTCCACAACCTCGGCGTGCCGCAAGTGGGACCGATGGAAGAAGATTTGGGGCGGTATTATGTGACCCTTCGAGAACGCGATAAAGGAGCATTCAAAACTCCAACCCTTCGAAGCATTACGGAATCTGCACCGTATATGCATGATGGCGCTTTTAAAACATTAGAGGAGGTGATCGACTTTTTTGATAAAGGTGGGAATGCCAATCCTCAGTTGAGTCCGTTGATGAAACCACTGGGATTGGCGCCGAAAGAGAAAGCCGATCTTGTTGCCTTTCTGAAAGCATTGACCGGCGAACCGATTCCGTTTGAGTTTCCGAAGTTACCAGAATAAACGGGCCTAAACCGGAGAGTAGGTGAATGCTCATTTTCGAGGTTGTTTCGCAAAGGTCTGTAGCAGGTTGTCGGGAGAAATGATGTTGGAGGATTATCCCACAGACAAGGCAGAGCAGGGCAAAACTGAGTATCGGACCATGGCTATTGCCTGAATGGTCACGGGACGAAAGGTCAGGGAGATGGTCCGAGGGTGGATAGTCTCACGCCTAGGCCCGCTGACCCCGCCTCGGAGACAATGCAGAAAAAGTCGGAAAAAGAATTGTTAAGGATGATTCGAGATTGAAATTCAGGGACCTCGATGTCCTAGAGGAAGGGAGAGTTATCGTAGCAGCACATACGGAATGTCTTGGCCTTTCTGTGAGGGTTCGGGAGGTAACCCCAGCAGGGTGAAGAAGCAAATCCTAAAGCGAGAGGAGGAGTGGGGGAATAGATATCTATTTCAACGCAGGGCGTCTATGAAGGCTTGACTGATTTCCCCTCTGGCGACCTCGGTAACGGGCCCTTTCATCGTGATGTTGTACTGAGGATCAACGGTAATATCCAATGTTCCTCCAGGCGCCTTTACACACACGGGACTTTTAACTAACCCTAACCGTACTCCCGCACAAGCCGCCGCACAGGCGGAGGAGCCTGAGGCCTGTGTTTCTCCCGCACCCCGTTCCCAGATCAAAATAGAAATGGTCCGAGGCCCGGTTGGAACGGCCAGTTGGACATTGGTTCGTTTGGGAAAAATGATATGATTTTCCAGTTCCGGACCGATTTCAAGAAGGTCCTGGCGGGTCCATTGTTCTTCCTGTTTCTTATACACCACGCAATGCGGGTTTCCGACACTGACCCCGGTAAACCGGAGAGACTGGCCTGCGGCTTTAACCGGCTGTTGAATTAATTCAGGCACCCGTAAGGTGCAGGGGAGAGAAATGGGTTGAAACGAGGCTCGTCCCATATCGACTGTGGCCCCATTCACGTATCCATGGCCGTTAAGTTCCAAATGGATCTCAACCAATCCGCCCTTGGTTTCTACGGTAAAGTGTTTTTTCCTCGTATGTTTGGTGTGGTACAGATAGCAGCCGAAAATCCGCAGTCCATTACCGGATTTCTCGGCTTCACTCCCGTCCGGGTTGTATATGCGCAGTCCAAAGTCGGCTTTTTTTGAAGGCCCGAGCGCCAGAATGCCGTCACTTCCCACTCCCCAATGCCGATCACAGAGAGCCCGGATGGTCCGTGGTGTTAATTTAAAAGACATTTTGGCCGGGTCGAGAGCAATATAGTCATTGCCCAGGCCATGTCCTTTGAAGAAATTGTTGTTCATGCCTGCTCCACAATGGTATGGACTGCTATCGGGTGATAGGCCTTGCCGGCAAGGCTTTTTCCCGTCTGGACGGTAGGCGTGAATTATACGTAAAAATGATGAAAGAGGAAAGTGCTGAAGAAGGGAAAACGCCTAAGGGGTTAAAATCTTATGGCGAGTGGGGCAGAGAGTTGCCTGTTAGACTCTTGAGCCGGTCAATTTGAAAATGAGAGGGGGCAAACAGGACTTTTCTCCAGCCTTTCGGGAGCAATTTCTTGAATGATTGTTGGGAAAGGCCTGGGAAAAAGGCGTCCTGGATAAATTCTGGTCAAAGGGTATTCGAGCCAGGCGAACAGTTATTTGGTCCACAAGTCATGCGGGTTGATTCGGAGAAAATGGCCATGGGCCCCGCCGCCACGGTTGAGTGATGGCAAGGCCCAAAAATCAGATCAAAAATTGGGAGGAGGCAAAAGTCATTGAGCCTTCTTGGACAGGTTGCGAGCGGAGCGGCGCTCGTTATCGGTGAGGTAGCGCTTTCGCAGGCGCACATTTTTTGGAGTCACTTCGACCAGTTCATCATCTTCGATAAATTCCAAGGCGAATTCCAGGGTCATTTCCCGTGGCGGAATGAGGTGAATGGCTTCATCGGTTCCAGAGGCTCGAATATTTGTGAGTTTTTTCTCGCGAATGGCATTCACCACCAGGTCATTGCCTTTGTTGTTGACCCCAACCAGCATGCCCTCATAAATATCGTCGCCGGGATGGAGGAAAATTTCTCCACGATCTTGAAGTCCCCAGAGGCCATAGGCCACGGCTTGCCCAGGACCATGAGAAATGAGGACTCCAGCCGAACGATGAGGAATCTCTCCTTTAAAGGGTTGGTATTCATGGAAAATTTGTGACATGACACCGCTGCCTCTGGTCATCCTCAATAATTCACTGCGAAATCCCAAAAGGGCACGCGACGCAATGTGGAATTCCATGCGGACGGTGCCGACTGCACTGATCCGCAGGTCCTTCATTTCGGCTTTTCGGCCACCCAGGGCTTCGATGACCGCACCCTGATAACCGGGATCCACCTCAATGACCACGAGTTCGACGGGTTCCAGGATTTCGCCGTCCATCTCTTTGTAAATGACTTTGGGCGGGGATACTTCTAATTCAAACCCTTCCCGACGCATAGTTTCGATTAAAATGGACAAATGGAGTTCGCCGCGTCCTGAAACCGTAAATCGCTCACCACCGTCGGCCTCCTCCACCTTAATGCCCACATTCATCATGGCTTCGTGAGCCAGGCGTTCACGAATGTGTCGTGATGTGAGAAAGCGCCCCCCGTCTTTTCCAGCCAAAGGGCTGGTGTTATGAGAGAAGTTCATGGAAATCGTGGGTTCATCAACGTTGACGGTCGGTAAGGCTGTCGGATTTATAGGAGAAGCCAAGGTTTCTCCCACCCGAACGTCCTGATGGCCGGCCAGGGAAATAATATCTCCGGCTTGAGCGGAATCGGTTTCGATCCGGGTGAGCCCTTGATAGGCCAACAGTTTGGTGACCTTGCCGCGGGAAATGGTGCCATCCCGTTTAATGGCGACGATCTGATTGCCGACTTCAATCATCCCATGGACAATCCGTCCCACTGCCACACGACCGATATAGGAGTCATATTCCAACATGGTCACGAGCATTTGAAACGGTTGTTCCGGGTCAGCCACGGGCGGCAGGACCCGATGAATGATCGTGTCTAATAAGGGTTTCATATCAACGGCGGGATCACTCATGTCCAGCGTGGAATTTCCTTCTTTTCCGGATGCATACACAATGGGGAAATCTAACTGTTCGTCGGTTGCGTTGAGTTCGCAAAACAAATCAAAGGTTTGATTCACGATTTCTTCGGGACGGGCGCTGGGGCGATCGATCTTGTTAATCACCACGATGGGTTTCAAATGCAGTTCCAACGATTTTTTCAGGACGAACTTGGTTTGGGGCATCGGGCCATCAAAGGCATCCACGAGCAGGAGCACGCCGTCCACCATGCGTAGAATTCGCTCGACTTCACTCCCAAAGTCGGCATGGCCAGGCGTATCGACGAGATTGATGCGGGTATCTTTATAGAGGAGGGAAGCATTTTTCGAAAAAATGGTAATGCCACGCTCTTTTTCCAATGGATTCGAATCCATAATGACGGCTTCGCCTTCTTTGAAGACATGCGCGCCGGTTTGCCTGAGCAGGGCATCCACTAACGTTGTTTTGCCATGATCGACGTGAGCGATGATGGCGACATTGCGAAGGTCTTTTCGGCGTTTTTGATTCAGCATGACAGTCGGTTCCTTTGTTGGACACAACCAGACGAAGCACGAACGACATTGTTCGATGCTGAGGTTGCGTATCGAGGCCGGTCTGAGGAGGTTTGGGCTACGGCACCGGCCAGAACAGCCGGAGAATGGCTTGGATCCTGCGAGACGGTCGATTCTTGGAAAACCGTACAGGAAGATCGGTCTTAATGCAACTGGCATTCCTTGACTTTCCTTAAATTTAAAAAAGCCCCTTCAACATTTGACGGCGATTTTTTACCCTTTCATCCAGCTAAGGAGATTCTTTAAGGTGAGAACCACCGGAACCTAGATGGCCTCTGATTTAAACGAAGGCGATGTACCCGGGCGAATTAAGTAGAGTTTAGAGTTTCAAGATGATGGACTTACGTCGGGTAAAACCGATAAACGCAAAATGGTTTAATGACATGGTGGAGGAGATTTCCTCGTTCGCTCCGGGTGTTGGACCAGGAGATTTTAGCTGAGACAGGGTCCTTTCCCGTGTTATGCTGAAGTTATCCCCAACCCAAGTATAAAGGCTTACGTACGGTAATGAAGATCCTCGTGCTGGAAGATGATCAAGAAACGGCGTCCTATATTGCCAGTGGTCTAGTCGAGGAAGGGTACGTCGTCGATATCGCCACGGATGGGAAGGAGGGGTTTAAGAAGGCCATAAATGAGGTGTATGAAGTCTTGATTGTAGACCGGATGCTACCCAGTCTTGACGGGATCAGTCTGGTCAAGGGACTGCGAACCACAAATGTGAAAACACCCGTACTCTTTCTCAGTGCCTTGGGTGAGATTGATCATCGAGTCGAAGGACTCCAATGTGGTGGTGATGATTATCTCACTAAACCCTTCGCCTTTTCGGAATTAAAGGCTCGAGTTGAGGCTCTGCGTCGTCGTCCGCCCATGTCAAGGATTGAGACACGGTTGCGCGTCGGGGATCTGGAAATGGATTTACTCACACGAATCGTAAAACGGGGAGAGGTGTGTATTGAGCTTCAGCCTCGCGAATTCCGCCTGCTCGAATATCTCATGCGAAATGTCGGTCAGGTGGTGACCCGCACCATGCTGCTTGAGCATGTATGGGATTTCTATTTTGATCCCCGTACCAGCGTGGTCGACACGCATATCAGCCGTCTGAGGATGAAGATCAATAAAGGCGTTGCACAGCAACTGATCCATACGGTCCGTGGCACGGGCTATCGTATGAGTGCCGATGCGTAAGCTTCTACGTACTGCCAGTTTCCGATTAACCCTTTTCACCGCGTGTCTGTTTGCGGTTTTTGTGATCACCACCTTTGTCGTGTCATATTGGATAGCCGTCCGGTACCTACTTGAGCGTGTTGACGGAGAAATCACCTGGCAGATTCAGATGCTCGTCAAGGAGTATCAGGCCGGATCTCTCAATTCGGCGAATCCCGATCTGGTGGAACCGGGGACTTACCTTCTGTTGCGGGATAGCGCCGGGAGATCAATTGTTCAGAATTTGCCTTCAGGGGCTCCTGTCCAAAAATGGTTTCAGGAACTGCCGCCGAAAGACATCCCGATTGATGATGCATCACATAAACTTCGCGCGCAGGCGGTGTTGTTGCCGGATGGCACCCAATTGACCGTCGGGCAGGATTTAAAAGATCTTGAAGCGGCGAAAGAATTTTTACGGCAAGCGTTTGGATGGTTGTTAGCCGCTATTCTCATAGTGGGGCTCGCCTGCGGAGCGATTGTGAGCGCCATTACGTTGCGACGTGTGGAAGAAATCAATCTCACTGTGGGGGACATCATCAAGGGGCACATTGACCGTCGTATTTCTCTCAAGGGGACCAATGACGAATTTGATCGGCTAAGTCGCCAAATTAATCTGATGCTGGCACAAATTGAAAAATTGATGGGAGGATTGCGGCAGGTTTCAATAGATATGGCTCATGATTTGAGGACGCCGTTGTCGCGTATGCGACAGAAACTGGAAGGAGCGCGTAACCGCGCAACCTCTCTGGAGGATTATGAGCAGGCTATTGATCAGGCCCTCAAACAAAATGATGAAATTCTGGAAACGTTCAGTGCCCTCTTGGGAATCGCACAGTTGGGCTCTGGTGCCTACCGGCAGAAATTTCATGAGATCTCACTCAGTGAAATCTTTGAAATCCTTGAAGAAACCTACGCCCCGATTGCCGAGGAGCGTCATCAAATTCTCTTTGCCACTATCCAACCAGATCTGCAGTTCCATGGCGATAGCAGACTCATCACCCAAATGCTCGTCAACCTCATAGAAAATGCCATTCGTCATTCCCCGTCAGGTGCTAGAATCTCTCTCATCCTTTCTCAACGAATGTCCGGGATGACGGCCGTCATCACCGATACAGGACCTGGCGTTCCGGAATCCGAACGAGAAAAAATTTTCCAACGCTTTTACCGGCTGGAAGCCAGTCGAACGACAACCGGGAGCGGACTCGGCCTTAGTTTAGTGTCCGCGATTGCCGATCTTCATGGAATCCGTATCAGTCTTTCCGACAACCAACCAGGATTACGGGTAACATTGGAATTTCCCCTGCCCAATTCTCAGCCGTACAAAAAACCCCCAACCTTACCAATTCGTAATAATTTAAAACAGCTTCGGTAAGATTCGTTCCTGTATAATTGAATGACTATTAACCGTTCAGATCTTTTACCTCTCCAATTTTTCTACGTTGGGACAAGGTCGGAGCTTATCAAAGGCGAAATGGGGCAGAACGTTCGGAATGACGATCAGAATGAATTCTCGTTCCAATAAGAAGTGCATCCCCCCAATTCCGAACGATCAACGGGATTCGATTTCAAACTTCACGGGCAGCATAGGCTGCTGAAAAACCCTATTTCCCCATTCTGGAACCGTTCCTGCCTTAGCGCTTGAGTTTATGGAGGTTTTATATGCGACCACGTCGGGTGACGATATTGGATCTTGTTACGAAGGGACCGACCAATTCTCTCTATGCCCGGGTCATGAATCAAAACCTGGCGAGCATTATGCCGCAGGTCGTTGGGGTGTGGTGTGAGGAATTAGGCCATCAGGTTCGCTTTGTCTGCTATACCGGTCGTGAAGATCTTCACCGGGAATTGCTGGATGAGACGGATATTGTGTTTATCGGGGCCTTTACCCGGTCCGCGCTGACCGCCTATGCCATCAGTAGCATGTTTCGAGCCCGAGGGGCCGTGACGGTATTGGGCGGGCCTCATGCTCGGAGCTATCCGCAGGATGCGGCCAAGTACTTCGATTATGTGGTGGGGTTTACGGACAAGAATCTCATTCAGGATATTCTGGCGGATTGTGCGCAGCATCGTCCTCTGGGAGTGCAGCTCGCAGCAGCCCGGCAGCCGACCGCATTGCCTGGAGCGAAGGAGCGCTGGAAATTCATCGAACCGACCATCGCCAAGGCGCCCACGTCATTTAAAGTCGTGCCGATGATCGGCAGCATGGGGTGCCCCTATACCTGCGGGTTTTGTGTGGACGCCAATGTGGACTATCAGCCCTTGTCGTTTGACCAGATCAGCGAGGATCTCAAATTTCTGCGGACAAAGTTGAAGCGACCGATTGTGGCATGGCACGACCCGAATTTCGGGGTGCGGTTTCAGGAATATATGAATGCCATTGAAACGGCGATTCCACCCGATAGTATTGACTTCATTGCAGAAAGTACCCTGTCGCTCCTGGCCGAACCCCACCTGAAACGATTAAAGCAGAATGGATTCAAGGCCATTTTGCCGGGGATTGAGTCGTGGTATGACATGGGCGATAAATCACGGACCGGTCGCCACAGAGGACAAGGAAAAGTGAAGCAGGTGGCCGATCATATCAATCTGATACTCCGCTATATCCCTTATGTTCAGGTGAATTTCGTGTTGGGCCTGGATTCCGACCAGGGATCTGAACCCTTTGACCTCACCAAACAATTTTTAGATTTGGCTCCCGGAGCTTTTCCCGCCTTTTCCCTGCTCACGGCATTTGGCCAGGCAGCTCCCTTTAATCGGGAATTGCAACGGGATGGACGGGTGCTGCCCTTCCCTTTTCATTTTCTTGATAACAACCACGCGATGAATGTGCGTCCCAAGCATTATGCCTGGCCGGAATTTTATGATCACGTCGTGGATCTGTCCCGGCATGCCTTTTCCTGGCCGATGATTGGCAAGCGGATGATGCTGAATCGTGGCTGGATTCCCACATGGTTTAATTTCATCCGGTCGGTGTCGAGTGAAGGGTTCGGCCGGATCAAATACCACACGAAGATCCGGAGATTACTGGATACGAATATGTCGGTCCGAAACTTTCTGGAAGGGGAAACTTTGGAATTGCCCAAGTTTTACGCGAGAAAAATTCGTGGAAAACTCGGTCCATTATACGACCTGCTTCCGGAAGGGGCCACGATGCATGATCATCATGCGTATCTGCACTCCTACCAGGAGCCCACTCCTGCGCTTGTTGAGGTGGGACCACTCCCGGGATTGGTGCATTAAGGCCCTGAGTCCACTTCATCGTTCCATAAACGGAGTGTTGAATAATTCTGATCTCCGATGGCAAAACGTCGCACAGCCATACGGCCCCTTAGGGGAATCGGGTCGGTTCCAAAAAGCATGCCCTGAGTCTTCCCGAAGGGTCCGTCCAGTCCTGTCCTGAGGCCCCTCGAAGGAAAGGCCACAGCCATTTTTACGCGCGGAGCGTATGTGTAATACGTGAGCACGGAAAAATGGCGAGAACGCCGCTGGCGGCTTTTTTCAACAGACCCATAAGAAGACCGGCTTCCGTCAGCAGGATTTAAACCATCCTCCTCCTCTGATCTATTCCTGATTCTTACCGGAATAGAAAAATGCTCGCTGTTCTCCCGTCCCCTTGGCTCTTTTTCAGCGGGAAAGGATCGCCTCATTGTAGCCGCGTAACACAAGACTGTCGCTCACGGGTGCATCGCTTGCTTCATCGAATCCCGTTGATGTAAAAACGGCGCATTGTTTTTTCTCTTCCCAATCCTGGCGTGCATTTGATGAGGGGGGCTCTGCGGCAATAAGTTTTGCAGGGGCCTGGTAGTACCGAACCGGGGATCGAACGAAGAATCCCAATGAAGGGATACTCTTTTCGATCTCGCGAACAAGAGAGGATCGACCATTGATCAATGCCTATGCCTTACATGATGGAAAGTTCCAGGCTTTGCCCGTCCCGGAGCTTTCCAATACTCTTCACGTACCCATATGGATCGATCTCACCGCTCCGACGGACGACGAACGGCAAATAATTGAGACTTTGTACGATCAATCTCTGCCCACGAGCAAAGAGGTGCGTGAAATTGAAGCCAGTGCCCGTGTCAATGAGGGAGAGGATAGCCTCCATATCTATTCATTCTTTTTTCAGGAAGAGGATCATGGCGCCACCACGAGGGCGGTCGCCTTTACGCTGAAAGACAATTGCATCATTACCTTACACGATCATCCCATCCCGTTGTTTCGTCTGATGCGGCGAAGAGCCCGACATGAATCGGATCTGATCCGGGATCCATTGTCGGTTCTTCTGGCTTTGTTTGAACTGAAAATTGAACATCTGGCCGACCAGTTGGAAGCCACACATTTGGCATTGGAAACCATCAGTCAAACGGTACTGGCGAAAGAGGGCAGAAATCTGCAGGGGGCGATCGATTCGCTGACCAGACAGGAAGATGTCAGTGGAAAGGTACGGCTGTGTTTGATGGATACGCAACGCGCTTTAGCCTTCCTCCTGCGGCGAGGGCGGGGAGACGAAACGGTACGCGATTGGATTCGCGAAATCTTGCGCGATATCGATTCTCTGCTCCCCCACAACACGTTTCTGTTTGAAAAGGTCAATTTCTTAATGAATGCGGCCATGGGGTTGATTAATATCGAACAAAACCAGATTATCAAGACCTTTTCCATCGCCGCCGTGGTCTTTCTGCCTCCGACCTTAATTGCCAGCATCTATGGGATGAATTTCGATGTGATGCCGGAACTGCATTGGTGGTGGGGATACCCTTTGGCCGTGTGCGCAATGGTGTTCTCCGGAATCGCTCCATATTGGTATTTTAAGCGGAAGGGATGGTTGTGAGGGATCACGGTTGATTAGCAATCCATTGCAAAACTTCCAATCCATCCTGCTGTTCCTGATGGATATATTCGTCAGTCAAAATGCCTTCGGAGTCGCCGCTTCCCCGTAAATCCACGCGGACACAGGCATAGCCATGGCCGGTTAGATAGGGGTGCGTGACGGAATCCCGATGAGCGGTGCCATCGCGTTTACGATAGGGTAGGTATTCTAAAATTCCGGGAACCGGATTGGCTTCGCTCTGCTCCGGCAGCCAGATTCTGGCGGCCAAGCGGATGCCGTCCGACATAGGGATCAGACATGATCCATCTCACGAACGGGATACGGGAACGAATGGACGGTTTTGAAAGTTCCTGCCATTAAAAGATGCGAATAGGGTTTCCTTTCGGGAATAGGGCTATCGGGCTAAGAAGAATATTCGAATGGTAAATAGTCCAGGCATTGATGGTACTTCTCCAGCAGATCCTGTTCATTTTTGGCTCCCAAAAAGATATACCCCAATTCAAAACTGTAACTTTCCTGATTAGTCAATTCGGAGAGTCGCATGCCTTCTTTGACATGAATATTCACGAGAGCGTCTGGAAATTGTTCATTCAATCGCGTGATCTGCTCATCATTCGGCACTCGCTTCACAACGGCATCTTCATGTTTGCGGAGAAAAATTTTTGCCGCACAGCCGAACTCTCCTTGCCGGTGTGGAAATCCGGGCTTCTTGCCAAGAGCCAGATCGATCATGACTTCGAAATGGGAGGCTCCGTCCACTTTACGAAAAATTTCGCAATGCGATTGGGAAATGCGGGGATTGATTTCCAATACCCACAGGCGGTCGTTCGATTCGTCGTAAAAAAATTCCATATTAAAGGGTGCCTGGTCATAGCCGAGATGAAGCATGATCGTCTGCGCCGAAGCCTTCATTCGTGTTTGCACCTCTTGCGGCAAATGCGACGGATATTGATATCTGCTAAACGTGGATCGGTTGCTCTCTCTGATAGAATCAATCACCCCATACACCTCGACCTGGTTTTGGTAGACATAGCCCTCCAAGGTACATTGCCGTCCTGACACCAGGGATTCGGCGATACAGTATTCGCCTCCAACACCCGCCACTGATGGTGGAAGCGTGATGTGATTAAGAAAAAAATTAAACGGTTTGGCAAATTTGTGAATCCCCTGGCGAATGCTCTCCACCTTTTCCTGAAATTCCCGGTCATCATGAATGCGATATCCTAACTGCGAGGCAAACGCTTTAACGGGCTTAATCCAGAAGGGATAGGCCAGAGTCACCGGCGATTGGGCATCGGGCTCAAGAGGATTGAACGCGCAAAATTCCGGAATATCAGTAAGCACCTGGCGTTGCTCCAATCGGCTCCAATACTTATGTTCACATTTCAATACGCTTGTCATCGAAGGACCCGGCATGCCCCGCTTTTGATTCAACAGGGGGACGAGACAAGTGGTGGGGAAATCCCAATATCCTACAATCGCATCAACGGTCCCCGGAAACGAGTCAAGAATGCGCTCAGCTTCCTGCAACAATTTTTCCGGGTGATAACTCTCGCGCCTTTTCACCTCATGAGCCCGTGAGAGAGGATGAAAGGTTAGTGACTTTTTTTGGCCAATCGGTGTGAGCAGGGCCAGGTTGAACTCATCGAGGCCGACAACAAAAATATGTTTTGACATGACATCATCCTCTCAAAAAATGAGTGGAAAACCGCTGCTATTCAAATTGGGTGCAGAAGGTTGTCGTTTTTCCCCGCCTCCCGAATGTCCTGTTGTTTCTTGTAACTACTCTCCATCAGCTTACTGCAATATTATTTACTGTATCGTAGGTATATCGAGAGAAAACCTGGTAGGAACCCTGGCGGAGGATACCAACTATTCCGGTTTCTGGTAGAGGACTATGGCAGCGTGCACGGTGAGGAGGGGCGTCAAAAATGCCAGGGCATTATGTATTTGTCATCTCGTACGGAGGGCCTGATCAACAGAACACCGTATTGAAGTACTCCAGGATAGGTAAAAGTGATTTCGGTCTCCAAGACATGGACCTGGAGACGATCGTGTCCGATGTTCTGGTGACCTTGAAGCCGCGGCTTAATGAAAAAGGAATTACCCCTCGCTGTGGTGGACCTTTCCCCAAGTTGTGGAAACTTTCCTTCCCCTTTACTCAATCCCGTCTTCATATTCGTATTTAATGATTTTTTCCGTTGGGAGATGCGTATGCGCCCACTTCGGGTGACGATCATCCATTTGGTGACCAAAGAGCCCACGGATTTTCTCTACGCCAGGGTCATGAACTAAAATCTGGCCAGCATTTTGCCTCAGGTGGTGGGAGTCTGGTGTGAAGAGCTCGGCCATCAGGTGCATTTTAGGTGTGATACCGGCCGCGAAGAGTTACACCAGGAATTATTGCAGGAAACTGACGTTGAATCGGGGCTGGATTCCAAGTGGTTTAATTTCGTGAGGTCGGTGTCCAGTGAAGGATTCGGCCGGATCAAATACCACACCAAAATCCGTAAATTGTTGGACACCAATGTCCCGGTCAGAAAATTCATGGAAGGGGAAACTGCGGAGCTGCCTGAATTTTACGCCAGGAACATCCGGGGAAAACTGGGACCCTTGTGGGGAGCATCTGCCTCCGGGAGCGGTCATACATGAACACCATGCCTACCTCAAGTCACAGCCGACTATTCCGATTACGCCAATTCCGTTGATTCCGGCCCCCGTTCTCGGCGGGGCCATAGGGTAACGTACCAACCCTCCGTACGTCAGGCGTGACGCGTTTCTGATCCCTGGTCTGCTAGAATTTTCAACTTTCCACTATGACACTTTAAATTTCCCTCCCCTTTTAAGGGAGCGGGTGTGGATGAAGGTAAAGGCTTATTCATTAGTAAACCGACTATAGCGTCGTCCCCATTCGTTAACCACTAAAACCAATTGGAGTCTCTGATGAGTCTCTCCCCTTTCCACCTTGCAATCCCCGTACACGACCTCCCTACAGCCCGACGCTTCTATAGTGAAGTGTTTGGCCTGGAAGAGGGGCGCTCAAGTCCGCAGTGGGTTGATTTCAATTTCTATGGCCATCAGTTGGTGATCCACGAGCACCCCAAGACGGCCTCCCAGGATCATGCGCACACGAACCCTGTCGATGGCCGTGACGTGCCGATTCCACATTTCGGGATTGTGCTTGAATGGCCGCAATGGGAAGCACCGGCCGAGCGTCTGAAATCGCGTGGCACCAAATTCGTGATTGAGCCCTACGTCCGATTCAAAGGACAGGTTGGCGAACAGGCCACGATGTTCCTGCTCGACCCCTCCGGCAACGCCATAGAGTTCAAGGCATTCAAGGACATGGGGCAATTGTTTGCCAAGTGAATCGCTCCAGGTGTAGTGGGCAGCCCCCGCCTGACTGGAAACCGATCGACCGCAGCTCGCGATCCGCCATGTGTTCAGGGGCGGCTCTGGCCGATCAGCAGGCGGACACCGCACAACTGTAACCGACCTGTGTTGGCGTGCAGTGGTCGTTCAAACCGCCGGTTCTAGGAAGACTCGGACGCCCGCTTGTGTCCGTACAAACAGGAGAAGACCTTGCGTAATACCCTGTCATGGGGCTATTTCTATCTCTAGCGCCAACATGGCTTCTGAAGTCATTTGAGCGGCCTTTACCACAAATCGCAGTGGTCCTCCCGGCAGAATCGCATCGAAGGGATAACAGGTGATGAGCACCAGGCTGTCATCGGATTGATGATTGAACAGTGGATCGGTTTGACTGTCCACCACCGCGGTATCTTCCACTCTATACGCGAGCCGATTTCCCTGAACGGTGTGCACAATCATGAACTCACCCGGTTGCACCTTCCGCAAAAAAGAAAAATGTGTGTCCCGGTGGCCGCTCAGGATCAGTGACTGAGTGCCGTCAGGAAAAGCACCATGCCTCACCTGTCCCGGTCCAAAAGCTAGTGATCGTCCGCTGGCATCGGCCAGAATGATCTGGTCGATGCCATGTTCTGGAACGAGCAGTCGTCCGACTGGCCAGGTGTCGGCCCATGGCCAGGGTTTGGCCGGTTGCTGGGTCTCGAGTGTCCGGTCCCACGCGCTGTGAAGCAGCCACTGCGCGGCTGTGGCCTTCACGTAAATCCACACACCCTGTCCGATCAGCCAGCCTCCCAGGAGCAATAAGGTCCCTGCCGACAACCAACAGAACCGTCGTCTCATTCGCGTCCGACCTGTTGCCGTGACAAAAGCCAGGCCATCCAGAGCATCAACGTACCTAACAGAAGATACAAGGTGCTCGGTGTAGCGGTTTGTGGCCAGCCGAAGATCGCCTCGTGCTTCATGCCGTGGGGAAGATTGGTTTTCATGGCATGGGAATGAAGCGGTTGGTGTTCAGGCCGGGCGGGAACGGTTTCCACGGCCACCAGACTGGTGTACTTGCTCACCAAATGATGGCGGAGGGCCAGGTCGAGGACGGCCTGCCGGAGTTCCGTCTGCTCGCCTGTTTGAGTCGAGGTCGTGTGAGAATCCATGAGTTGAGAAATTTTTTGTCTGGCCCAATGCACGGCAATGCCTTGGCGGGAAAGTCCGGACGAAAACGGGACCACCCGGTTCCAGGGCAGGGTGCCGTGATGACCGGACACTGCGAGTTGTTCAGGGGGAGTCGCAGTTCGAAACGTCATCATGAGCGGTTCGCCCGCGTAGACATCAGGCAGCGGAGTGGGGAGAAGATCCAGGGTTTCTCCGGCCGGAAAATTTACCGCAAGATTCAGAAAGGCCGGCTGTTCCAATTTCACAAAAAGCCGGTTCATTTTGTCCTGCACCTCCTTAGCGGTGCCGATGAAAGTATAAGTGCCGCGGCCATGTTGGGCGGCCTTTCGCATGAAATGTCCGTTGGGTGCCGAGCCGATGCCCACGGTAAACAAGCGGCTCCGCCCGAGCAGCCGATTGAGTGTTCCCAGTAAAGCTTTCTCATTGCCGATCAGTCCGTCGGTGATAAAAATGACCTGCCTGAGAAAGCCCCGGTCTTCCTGATGTGACAATGCCTGGATCACAGCCGGAAGCATTTCCGTGCCGCCTTCCGCCTGCAAGGTCTCGATATAGTCAAGCGCCAGGTGAGTCGAACGGGGATCAACGGCCCGCGCCTTCGAAAACAATTGTTTCGTGATGGAATTGAACTGAATGATGTTGAATCGGTCCGTGGGAGTCAGCCGCGACACGGCCAGTTTCAGTGCGGCTTTGGCTTGCACGAGGGATGCGCCGGCCATGGATCCTGACGTGTCGATCACGAAGATGACTTCACGCGGTATATCACCCGGCCCGGTTTCGATGAGTTGTGGCGGCAGGAACAACAACAGACCGTAGGTGTCGCCGTCGTGTTCCCCCAGAAACAGTTGAGTTTGGGTTTCATTCGAAGCTTGCGGCGTCCAGGCCAATTCGAAGTCGCGATCGGCAAAGGTGGAAGTGTCGGCCAGCGTGATGTGCGTGCGTCCGTTGGAATGGGTGTCAACCTGAATGGGATGAGTCGGCGACTCCACGCGATCAAGAAGAAAGCCGGGTGCCAGATCGATCTGCAAGGTGAGGGGATTGATGGGGCCTTCGCCGGGATGTTGCACCGGCGGCGTGATCCGTGATGCATCGGGAACCTGATCGGTATTGACGGCCCATCCCACGCCGGTCGTCTGTGATGGCGCTTCGACCATCGACAGGGGAGTGCCGGGACTATAGCGTGGCCCGACCACCATCGGAAATCGGAGAGAAAACCGGCCCTGGTCGTATCGGACCGTATCCTGATATTCAATGTCCACGATGATGGGTTCACCCGGCGCAAGATTCGCGACGGACGCGGTAAACACATTGGATCGTTCCTGCTCCAGGAGACTGGCACGCTGTCCCTTGCGCTTGGCCTGTTCAAATGTGTTCTTGGCTTCGGCCCGTTCTTGAATGATCCCTTCAATCACCCGCTCGCCGATCCGCATGCGCAGGTGATCGACGGCCGCCTGGTCGGGTAACGGAAAGACATAGATGCCCTCGGCCCATTCGGAGCTGGTATTATGAAAGGTTTGTGAGACGGTGGTGCGGACGATCAGCCCGCTGATGGTCGTGGTGACATGGGTGGAGACGGTGGGGGCGGGGAGAATGGGTCCTCCTGACATGGGGCGGATCGACAAGCCATGTGGTATGTCCGGTCCGGCCTGTTGAGAGGGGGCCGTGACGTCAGCTTCCGGTGGTTGAGCGGACACGGGAGGAAGGCCCAGGCAATCCACCACACTGCCGGTGAGCCAAAATGCAAGTGGCAGGAGAATTTGCTTCCAGTAATTCATACCGGCTCCTTTATCGTCATGAAAGGTGAGGGCCAAAACTGTCCGTCAGGGCGGGCCCGGGCCGACCCACAGCAGGGTGAGCCAACCCGGGGTGAGAGTCTTAGGGAAGGGATTCGACAGTGAGGAGTGGATCGGAAGAGACCGATTCCTCTTGAACGTCCTCCTGGAAGGAGACTTCAGTGTCTGAAGAGACGATGGGTGATTCGTCAGTGGTCAGAACGAGTTCTTCACCGGCCGGGCTTTCCGTGTCGGCGGGAGTCATCGACAGTTGGAGGTTTTCTCCTTCTGGTGTGAAAGTCGGAAGCAAGGCCACATGTGCCCGCCGGTTTTGTTCAAAACATTCCGGCGTTTCTTCCTGACAGATCGATCCGTCTTTCCCCAACGTGTCCACCTGGATGGCATCCTCAGCCACGCCAAGAGACAGCAAAAAGGTTTTGACGGACTGGGCTCGCTTGAGCCCCAGGGCACGGTTGTAGGCATCCGGCCCCTGAGCATCGGTATGTCCCACGATGCGGAGAGTGCCGCTCCATCCCTCTGGCCTGTTTTCCATTCGGGTTTGAAGTCTGTCCTTTGCCTCATCGGATAAGGTCGACTCGTTAAACCCAAAATAGACATCCGTCTCTGCCATCGGTTTGTTCTCCCCCGGCCCGGTGGTAGGGATGATCGTATTGGTCACTGGCTCTTCAGCCAGGGCCTGGCTCAATGCCAGGGGGTCGTCAGAAGCGGGTTGGCGTTCGGAAGAGGTAAATGCACTCGCCATTTGCGCTTTATCCATTCCCTGGGAAGCGGTTGCAGGCAGGGGCGTGTCCTCGGAATACATCAAGAGGCCGCCTATCCCCAAGACCAGGATGAGTAACCCGGAGGCGAGGTAGATAATCTCCTTGGTATCCGATGGACCGGCATCGGTCTCAGGGGTTGGGGGCTCCGTGTGATGTTGTGGTGTGGTTGGCTGAGAAATTTTCACGTTCATGGCTGTCTCCTTGTGTAATCGTTTAGTTGTCGTTGGCATTTCCGATCCTGTTGTTGTTTTGCGAACTCATTTGATAATCCGCCCTTTAGCACATGAGAATGTTCACCTCCTTTCCGGGTGTGATTGCGATTGTTGAAACCGTCCTATCGCAAGGGGCTTGCCATGACGATGAAATGAAAAAGCTGTTGTGAAACAGTGGGTTAGGAGTGATACGGCGTTGCTTGATTTGCGGGGATTGCGGGGACGAATGAGTGGATGCGGGGATATCCCCGCATCGTAGGCCAAGCTAGATAAACCGAAGACTCCAATCCTTGGTCATAGCTACGGTCGTAAGAGGGCAATTCTTTTTTTTGCAGATCCCCCGCCTTTGTAAGGCGGGGTTAGGGGAGGTAGAGTCTTTTAATTATTTTTCTCTTCGTTCGTCAGCCTTACAGTTTTTGGAAGGTTTACCGGGTTTCGTCCCGGCGGCCGACCCACTTTTGTTTCGGCAAAAGTGGGCAAAACCATTGACGCCCCGTCTGGCCTCATGAGAGGGGACGGACGCCAACTTTCGGAGGGCGGACCAACTCGCCTGGCTCAAACAAGGTCCGCCAGGGAATCAGAGCGTCCTCCCGTGGGCCAGCCGGCAGGCGTCGGACTAGGGGGACAACCTCGTTTCTCAACACTTACTTATTCGCGCTGAGTTGGGGTAGGGGTGATATACCGTGTTGCCGGGTTTCGTCCCGGCAGCCGACCCACTTTTGTTTCGGCAAAAGTGGGCAAAACCAGTGACGCCCCACCCGTCTCATCAGTTTGATCGGACGCGAAGAAGGGAAGACGGGCTAACTCGCCGGGCTCGGACAAGCCCGTCCAGAACAAGAGCGTCCGATCATGGGACGGGCGGCAGGCGTCGGAGATCTCAACTGAATTGTATTCTGAGTTTTGCGAAGAATCTGGGCACAGACCACCTATGGTTTTTAGGTAGTATGGCATTAGTTGACATGGCCTATACTCTGTCCTACCTTTCCTTACATGGAATCTACATCTATTCCTATAAAAAAGGAGGAATGAAATGGCTGTCAAAGATATTGCCAAACAAGTCATTGACGCATTGCCTGATGAAGCCACAATGGATGACATTATCCATGCCCTTTACGTGAAAACCAAATTTGAACATGGTGAGCGTGAAATCCGGGAAGGTAAAGGGGTTCCCCATGAAACAGCCAAACAGAGACTGCAAAAATGGGTCAAGTAATATGGTCTCCATCTGCTTTGAATGACATAGATGCGCTTGCGGAGTATATCGCGAAAGATTCTGTCGATAGAGCCGCCCTTTTTGTTTCTAGGATTATCGAATCAACTGATCAGTTGCAAAATTTTCCTCTCTCGGGACGTATCATTCCAGAAATAGGTGACAAATCTTCCAGAGAAATACTTTATGGAGTTTATCGCATTATGTATCGAGTTGAGGACAAGGATGTGTGGATCACTGGAGTTGTCCACGGTGAGAGAAACTGGAAACCCTCTTAACCAGCTATTTCAGTATTCATAGTCTCATCGCCTTTAGTTTGGGCAATAACCCCAAAACCACTTCTGCCTGGCTGAGGGAATTTCTTTCCAACAACTCACCCAAAAAAGTTAACCGTCGCCTCGTTGCCTCATTGGAATTTCAGCCCACCCTTTAGTATTCACATCTGCGTTTCCAGGTAGGAATCTCTCTTTAATTCGTCATTCCCGCCGGTTGTTAGCGGGAATCCATCTTGGTTTTTTGCAGTCAAAAACCGACGTTGGGATGACATGCAAATGTGAAGGTACCAACTTTCTCTCGTGTCCTAGCAGATTTCAGGAATGCCGGGGTTTCGGCCCGGCAGCCGAGGTCCTTTTGTTTCGGCAAAAGTGGCCAAAACCAGTGACGCCCCGCCCTCATTAGATTGATCGGACGCGAAGCAGGAAGACGGGCTAACTCGCAGGGCTCAAACAAGCCCGTCGAGAGCAAGAGCGTCCGATCATGGGGACGGGCGGCAGGCGTCGGAGTTCTCACCTGAATTGACATTCTGAGCCACCGGCGAAGAATCTGTGTCCAGCCGAACGACGGTCTTGGAGCTTAAAAAAGGGAACAGGTGGATGGAAGCGTTTTGTTTCAATCTCGAATAAATCTGGAAGAGACACAAACCTTTCCTTGACAAAATTCAAGAATTATTAAACTATGTTTCTGGTTTGGAGGTTAAGAAGGGCTATTGGATGAATCTGCAGTCCGGTGAATGAGCTTTGAACGCATTCAAGAAGTTGGAGTTATGCGTATCCCCCTAATCACTGTTGGGCACCTTGAGAGCATGAGATGAGCAATGAAGGAGAAAAGGCACTGTTAGCTGATGGGTGCATCGTTCATACCCACCCGGTCCCTGCTGGGGAGCTCAGTCGCTACAGCGTCGATGGTGACCCGCATTCAGAAATGGACATAGCCGCCTACGTGCACGGACAGGCGAAAGACGAGACAGTTCAGCACGTCGAGAGGATCAAGCAAGAGATTGTTTTGGGTGAGGCCTATGAGATCTGGGACGTAGCCACCGACAAGAGCCGTTGGTGGGTCTTGACCAATCTGACCAATCTTTACTCTCAGCAGCACTTCCCGAGCCTCGACTACACCCTATCGTTTCACATCGGTTTGATGGCGCGGCTACGGAATCGCTCTGGTCGGGTGGATGCAGATGATCCAAGTCCATTTGATGAGGTCTTCAGACGCGTAGAGCAGGCTGAGAGTAAGAATGATGGCGCGATCGAGCCAGAAGACTTCCAGTCAGTGGGGATGTCGCTTCGCGAAGCGCTTATTTCGCTTGTAGTGGCCGTGCGACGACGGACGGATCTGCCCGGAAAAATCGAGGAACCGCAAGCGGCAAACTTCATTGGATGGATAGAGGTCCTGATGAATCACCTCTGTGGAGGCAGCAGCAATAAGGAGCTGCGTCAGCATCTGAAAAATACAGCAAAGGACACGTGGCAATTGGTTGGGTGGCTGACCCACGACCGAAATGCAAACAGGACGGCCTCTTCGATCGCAATTAATGCATGCCAGACGGTCATTGGACATGTCGTGCAGATTCTTGAGAGAGCACGCACTGATAAGACGGATGAATGCCCAATCTGTAAGTCACGAAAGGTCAGAACCCATTTCGACATTTCCATACAACCTGACGGAGACTATTACGTAAGCTGTGGCGTCTGTGATTGGACCAATCAATCAGAGGCAAATGCGGAGTGAATCTTCAGAGGCTCAATCAGACGTTTAACCCGACGGTCCTGGCTCCTCAAGTTTGCCATTCCAAAAGGTCCGCAGGTTAACTTAGGGGTTAAGCCATTTGTCACCTGAATAGGCTGTCTAGAGAACATGTTCTACTCAAGAAAAATTAACCAAGAAACTAGGAAAGTTGAAGTCTGGGAATGCGAGTGGTCGAACAAAGGCACTGGCATGGCGAGAAAGGATTACCTACGTAAGGTTGGTGATGAAGAAGATATTGAGTTCTCTCACGATGATTATAGTGCTGCCGATGCAGTCTGTTGGGCACCTGGTAGGACCATCGGAAATATTGCGGTTAGTTCAGAGGAAGCCTTCGGTAACTTCGAGGGTACCTCTGGCAATGATGCAATATTGCCCTGCCAAATTATTCCAGCTGGAAAGTTTCGAAATGGTGCCAGTAGATGGTACTGCAAAACCCACCAAATTCATTGGGGCATAAAAGCTGATTACGCGGCAGCGTCCGAATCAGGGGAGGTAAATTGCAGCAATCATCTTACAAAGATGAGCTATGTTATTAATCCACTGGAAATAGAGTTTAAGGATTTCGAGGAGATCGGCATCTGGTGCTCCCTTCCTCCAGGTTTATCAAGCGAATCGATTGAACAAAGGGCGCCGAAAATACATGTTCACAAGAGATTTAGTGGAAAGGAAAGAAAGGTGCTAGACAGGGACTTCGATGCCATTGTCTGCTCTTACAATCAAGACTTGGGCTTATTTGAAAACCCAGAAATTACCAAAATCCAAGTCACACCTCCAGCGGCCTTTGAATTTGTCAGGTCTCTTGAAGAGGGGCGCGAAATGTCGTGCGTTACTTGTAAAAAGTGTGGCTATCCACATTTGGATTTAGGTGATTTTGCGAATAAACCGCATACAAAGCACTTCTGCGGCAACTGCGGAAACGACAGCATTTGGAGTTCAAAGCCAATTGTATCGACTCCATTAAAACCTTTGAATGATCAGTTCAGTAATAGCAATACCTATATAGCCCCAGAAAGGTCACTTAACTTAGACGAATACGCTGGGATCAGATTTGAGCTCTGGGCATCCACGCCTGCCGTCTTATGGACCGCAGGTAGGCCACAAGAGAAAGGGATACATGTACACGTGTACGAAAATGGGCGTCGGCTCATCGACGACACTTTCGGCACTGTGATCTTTCAAGGGAGCAAATTACAGCGGGAAGAGATATGGGAAAATATGGTGCAGAATACTTTGTATTGAGTTCGCCAACAAAGCGTTTCATGGAAATTTAGGTTTGGGTGCCAGTAGGTAGCGCCTGGACGCTGGTGTAAGTCCTACAAAAATCACATGAGTATTCCCGATGACCGATTGTGTGGAATATCTCAAAGAAGAGCTCAAGCAATTCCGACCCATTCAACTTAAAATGGCAACGAATATGGCGTTTTGTTCATAAAATTGACTGCGTGTAATATGGACAGAAATTTTCAGTTCCGGTTCTTATACGGATCAATATAATCATTGCTTGCGGACAATGAAATATATGGGGAGCGAGGGAACGAGGAAGAAAGGTTTATTCAAGAGAGCGATAGCATATTTCCTTACAGCAGCTGGCATTTTTGGCGGGATATTTTTACTCATACAGTACGGCCAGATGCTCGGAAGTAGCAGCCTTGAAGAACACAAGACACTCTACGAACAATCATTATCTCACCTTAGGCATCAGATGGAGCTTCTTTTGGAGCGCCACCAGGTTGAGATCCAAAACCTTCAAGTAAAACTTGAAAATGAGCGGGAAGAAAATGCAAAGTTTCGCGTCGAAATTTCACGACAGCAGAAAGACTTTGAAGCAACACAATCTCAGCTAAATAAAGAACTGTTACAAACGCGCCACCTTAAGGGTACTCTTCAAGAGTTAGAAAAAGACCGTAATAATCTTCAACGCCTGATTGATGAACACCGTCCATTACTGCGTGTTTCTTTTAATGATGCAGAAGCTCCTGGCAAAATTGTGGCCATCGTGAAGAACTCTTCTGAGGACCCACTTCGGATAATTCAGAATCGAGGAATGACTTGGTTAAACGGAATTTCTGGAACTGAGACTTCTAAGGCACAGACAATCCTCCTTCCACCAGGGAATACCAACCACATTTTTACTTTTGAATTAAGTGGAGACCTTATGCCAATTCGTCAAGGCGAAGAGGTCTACCGTGCTGCACTATGCCTTATCTATGAATCTGCATTAGGCAGGGATCGCCGAAGGTGGCGCACAGAGCACTGGTTCGAGTATGAATCTAATCGTCCCAATGGCTATTATGTTAGCTTTTGGAAACAGGATGATGAAATGATTAAGGGCGCGTCAGACAGTTGCGATTTAGAAGGACTAATGCCGTTAGGTTGGCTAGACATCAAAAATTGAGTCTTAGGAGACCGCAGTGGCTCCATTGGGGCATGAATGTTTCGGGGATACAGGATCTTCCACGGCTGGCTTGCAAGCATCCCAATTAAATTCCACTTCCTTCTCTTTCTCTGGTCGACGCCTGCCGTGCGGCCCTCTGATCGGACGCTCTTTATCTTGACGGGCTTGTTTGAGCCTGGCGAGTTAGCCCGTCTCCCCTTCCTCGCGTCCGATCAATCTGATGTGGCCGAACTGGGCGTCAATGGTTTTGGGTCCTTTTGCCGAAACAAAAGGACCTCGGCTTCCGGGCCGAGACCCGGCATCAAATTCAAAATTTTACAGTCAGGGAAATTATCGTTAGGCTACGCTGTAGAAATCCTTAGCCTCTGTGCCCTATTTAGGTATGATCTGAGAAATGGGCAGCGGTGTGAGCAACTAACATCAATGGAGCGTAATCGTGGCTGTTCAATTTCCAGAGCTGAGTGATGAGTTAAGCCGATTTATCGGCGCCCAAAAAGTATTTTTTGTGGCCACGGCTGCCCCCGACGGGAGAATCAATCTCTCCCCGAAGGGGCAGGATTCGCTACGTGTGCTTAACTCTCGCGAGATACTCTGGATGAACTTGACCGGGAGCGGGAACGAAACGGCAGCCCATCTGGCCGAATTCAACCGAATAACCATGATGTGGTGTGCCTTTGAAGGGCCGCCGCGAATTCTTCGCGTCTATGGGACGGCGAAGGTCTTTCATCCGAGGGATGCTCGTTGGGCGGAGTTTTCGACTCAGTTGCCTTCCACGATAGGGACCCGACAATACTTTTTGGTGTCTATTGAGTTAGTACAAACCTCCTGCAGGTATGCCGTGCCTTTTTTGAACTATGTTGAGGACCGTCGTGTGCTTTCAACGTGGGCTGAGAAGAAGGGTGAGGAAGGGATCTCGGAGTATTGGCAAAAGAAGAATCAGCTCAGTATAGACGGGAAGCCGACAGGGATTTTTGAATCGTAGTGTGGTTTAGAAGACGCTTGCTTCTACGAAATTCAAATAAAGGATGAGTGAGAGTTTGCTCTATTATTTGGCCTATGGTTCGAACCTCCACCCTGTCCGGTTACGGGAACGCGTGCCGTCTGCCGAATTGCTTGATGTGGTTGAGTTGAGACACTATCGACTGACTTTTCAGAAAAGAGGGCAGGATGGGTCGAGTAAGTGCAGCCTGGCCCGCACGGGAGACGAATCGGATGGAGTGTATGGGGCCATTTATCAAATTGATTCAACCCATAAACCTATCCTCGACCGTTTCGAGGGGAATGGTTATCATGATAGCCAACTCACGGTAGAATTCCATGGGCAAGCGTACTCCTGCCTGACATACCTGGCTCAGCCATCGTACATTCAGAATAGCCTAAAGCCTTTTCATTGGTATAAGGAACTGATTATTCTGGGTGCCAGGCATTTACGGTTTCCCGATGCCTACGTTCGTTCCATCGAATCGATTGAATCGGTGGACGATCCAGATGAGGAAAGACAGATCCACAATCAAAGTTTAATCGCCCGAATCCTTCAATACTCCAGCTCATAACTCAGGACATTCCTAAGCGAGTAAGGAATATCTCCAGGAAGTGTTCGAGCAATTCCGACCAATTCAGGCTCTGTGGGAAAAACCTCTCTTTCCACTATATGTTTCCTCCCTTTCGCTGTCCGACGCCTGCCGGTCGGCTCCCTGATCGGACGCTCTTGTTCCTGACGGGCTTGTTCGGGCCCCGCGAGTTAGCCTGTCTCCCTGCTTCGCGTCCGATCAATCCAATGAGGCCGGACGGGGCGTCCATGGTTTTGGGTCCTTTTGCCGAAACAAAAGGATCTCGGCTGCAGGGCCGAAACCCGCCATCTATCCCATACCTTTCAAACCGTCCAGTTAGTATAATTATGCCCCTGAAAAGCGGAAATTATTTGACAGTAAACTTGGAGCTGCTCCTCCGTCTTCCGTGTTGGCTAAATTCGTCGCTGGACCCAAGGTGCCTCCGGCCCCGCGCCACCCAGCCGTAGAATCTGTTAGCTCGAGCTAGGGGTGGCCGCTTTTTGAGATTTGTTGAGATCTGATGCTATTATCTTCACCGTCGGCTTTGCGGGTACAATGACTAAAGTGAGACAGACGTTACCGTGATTAGACTACTAGAGACTAAACGCGAAGCAATAGCGGAAATATGCGGGCGTTACGGCGTTGCCCGACTTGACGCGTTCGGCTCGGCGGTTCGCGAAGATTTTAAGCTGGAGAAGAGTGATGTGGATCTGCTCGTCGAGTTCGGACCTATGGAACTGTATGCGCGAGTCGATGCGTACTTCGACCTTCGCGCCGAACTCAGCGCGTTGTTGGATCGGGAAATCGATCTGGTCATGGTCGGGGCGGTAAAGAATCCATACATCTCTCGCGACATCGAACGGACCAAGCAGTTGCTCTATGCCTCGTGACGGGCGAGCCTACCTGGCCGACATTCTTGAAGCCTGCGACGCAATCGAGAGCGCAGTGCGGAACCTAGATTTGACGGCATACCAGGATAATCGTCTTATTCGCTCATCGGTCGAACGGGAATTCATCATAATGGGTGAAGCGATGGCAGCGCTTGCCCGCATTGCGCCCTCGACTTTTAGCGCGATCACGCGGTCCCGCCGGATTGTCGATTTTCGCAATCAACTGACTCACGAGTATTCTACTGTGGATGACGCTCTGGTTTGGGCCATCGTTGTGACAGACGTGCCTGTGCTTCGACGCGAATGTGTGGACCTCATTAAACGTTCTTCATCCGCAGGGGAAGAAACCTAACCCGCGATCGGAGGGGGTGGCGGATGCCGATTGAGTTCGGCGAGGCTGGAAATGATCTTCGCCCGCCACAATCGTAGAGTGTGCGTCATACTAAAAGACTTCCAGCAATCTATATGAGCCAGTATCTTGAATATCTCAAAGAGATGTTCGAACAATTCGGACCCATACATCCCCGATGGATGTTCGGTGGCTATGAATTCTTCCTTCTTCATTTTTATCCCTTTCCCTAACCGTCGCCTGCCGTCCGGCCCCCTGATCGAACGCTCTTGTTCCTGACGGGCTTGTTCGAGCCCCGCGAGGTAGCCCGTCTCCCTGCTTCGCGTTCGATCAATCCAATGAGGCCGGACGGGGCGTCACTGGGTTTGGCCACTTTGCCCGAAACCAAAGTGGCTCGGCTGCCGGGCCGACACCCGGCAACACAGAACATTACGCTGACACCAAGACGACAGGTATGACCAAAAAACGGTCATGGTCCTTTTCCCGGCTCATTGTTTCTTGTGTGAAGGGGAAAACTCTACCTCCCCTAACCCCGCCTTACAAAGGCGGGGAATCTTCAAGACAAGAGTCGCCCTCTTAAGACCATAGCTATTACCAAGGGTTGAAGTCTGAGGTTGTTCCCCTAATCCGACGCCTGCCGGCCGGCCCCATGATCGGACGCTCTTATTCTTGGCGGGCTTGTCTGAGCCCTGCGAGTTAGCCCGTCTCCCTGCTTTGCGGCCGATCAATCTAATGAGACCGGACGGGGCGTCCATGGTTTTGGGTCCTTTTGCCGAAACAAAAGGACCTCGGCTACCGGGCCGAAACCCGGCAAAATCCGACGAAACATTGTTCATTGCATAAGTTTACTTATAGATAAATGATGACCTTAGCACCGACCAACCGAAACCAAACCAATCTCGTTCGTTGATTCATTGTCTCCTCAACGGATCAATCGCTGCCAGCCGGCATATCGATCTTCAACCGGGCCGCGGGGAAAACTCAAGGCCATAAGCGCAAGTCCACTGGCGACACTGCTCCACGGCCAGGCTGACGTGCCGCCTGCCACAAGCCACGGCGCGAGGATGAGCCACACGCCGCACAGCACGTTGAAATACCGCACCAAGCGCGCCGGTTCGGCGAACGCCACCACGGCTACGGTCACGACCAGCGCGCCCACGATGTGGGTACTGTCCGCCGCCGCCCCGCTCAGTCCGAGCACCGAAGGCATGGCCATGAGCCACATGCCCGCGAGTGCGCTCAGCAAAAGGTTCCATGGGGCGGAGAATACTTCAATGCCGTGGATGATTTCCTTGAGAGATGAGCGCCTTTGTGAGGACTCCGGTTCTTCCTCCGCGTGGCCTTCCCCTAACCACAAGGCCCGCCAGACGTTCCCACCTTCCTTCCGCGTGTGGAGAAGAAATTGACTGGTGGCAATCACTTCATCTAACGCCGGCGGTACCATCAGGAGCATCACGACGGCCGCCACCAGACAAAGTGTACACCAGGCGCCAATGCTGACCGGCTGGAGAATCACGAGCACAATGCTGGTCACGCCCGGCGGAATAATAAACAATCCGAACAGCAACACCATCCATGGCATGGTACGCCAGCGCCGACGTCCCCCAATCAAACCGGCCAGAGCGTCGAGCAGATACGAGAACGCGCCTAGTCCCGCGTCCGACACCGGAAACATTTTTGAGATGTCCGAGGTGAGCACCTGCCTCGTGCCATTGCCAAAAAATGGATCCCACGGATGCGGGATATGACCGAGTTGAAAGGCCGCCAAATACCGCGAGAGAAAAAATCCGACCATCGCCAGAAACACGATTCCCAATCGTTGCTCCCACCCGGAAGGAGAATAACTCCAGCCCGGGGGAATACCTGAACCGGACAATTCGGTTCCGGAATCGTTTTCTCGCTCAACGTTCCCTGTTTTTGAGTTGCGGGTAGGGGAGGAAAGCCCGAGCCGGGGAATGATGACGGAAAAGGTGACTATTAGTGCACCGGTAATCAAGTCGTTATTGTAAACTGCGGCATTCGTCGCCCAAAACAGCAGCGGGGCGCTCATCACCCAAAGACCGACCGCACACCCGGCCCAGGCTGCCCAGGCATGACGAAACGCGAAGGAGCTAAAGAGAATCACTGCCGCCCCACTCGCCAGATCGCTCCAGAATAGCGCGGGTGTCATCATGCCGAGGGCGGGCGCAGAACCAATCAGCCACAGACCGAGAAACATGTTGGCCACATGCGGCCACGTCGGCCGATCCGGTGAAGTTGTTTTCGCCTTCAGCTTGTTTTCCCTATACCAGCCGGCCGGGTCGGCCTTCAGCGCAGCGGTCATCTTGGGCAATGTCTCGCGCAGGGAATGTTGCGGTTTCCAGCCGAGAAGCTTGCGGGCGCGCCTGATATCGAGCGCGTAATGGTCATCTGCCAAATCGATCATCCATGGCTTGATGAACGGACCTGGGCCGGGCAACAAGCCCTGAAGCCAGGCCCCGAACTTGGCGACCGCCCTGGGAATACGATAGGTCTTCCAGTCCTTGTTGTGTAGCTGACGGCTGATCGTGCGCTGGAGTTCGTCGTAGCTCATCGTTTCCGGCTCGCCGATGAGCAGCGTAGTAACTGCCGGAAGTGACTTGCGACGTTCGACGACCCGCACCAGGGCGTCGATGAGGTCGTCAAGATGCACGAAGGATTGTCCGTGCGTGATGTCGCCGGGAAACACACGGGCGACCATCTTCTTTTCATAGATACGCTTGATCTGATGCGTGATGGGGATCGAATGGCAGTGGTCGTCATACACACCGGCGATACGCAGGAACACCACCGGCACGTCGCCTCGTTCCCGCAAAATGAGTTGCTCCGTCTTTACCTTTGACTTCGGGTAATCCCATTTCGGTCCGAGGGGGGAATCTTCATTGATGGATTCACCGGGTTCGCATGGTGCATGCACAAGCATCGTGCTGGAAAATATAAACTGTTCGATTTCAAAGTCACGCAATCCACGCAACAGCCGCTCGGTGCCCCGTACGGTAACCTGTTCATAAAGCGGACTGGGATTTCCGGAAAAACTGTAATAGGCGGCAAGATGAATGACCGAGGCGATGTGTGTGCATCCGAGCTGACGCACTTCGTTAAGCGCGGCGCTAACGCTCTCATCAGAACTGAGGTCGCAGGCGATAACTTGCTCGGTGCTAGGAGGAGGATGAGGCGGGCCTTCCCGATCAAAGCCCATTTCCCAGTAGCTCTCCCCCACGCGATCAATGAAGGAACTGCCGATCAGACCGCTGCTGCCGGTGATAATAAGAGTGTTCGAGGGCGATTTCACCTCGTCAGCTCCTTCTCTCACATCACCGAACAGAATTTCTTTGCCTGCATGCATTTTATAAATCGTTCCACATTCCCTGTCAGAGTAATTAATTAATTAACTCCTTCAATTTTTAGGACAGGATGAAGGGATTGGGTACTGGCAAAAACCCTTAAAATTGATTTTGGTTGGCAAGGAGGCGAGACGGCACGCTTTTTTTTCCCTTGTCCGAGGCCTGCCGTTCGGCCCCCTGATCGGACGCTCTTGTTCTTGACGGGCTTGTTTGAGCCTCGCGAGTTAGCCCCTCTCCCATCTCTGCGCGGCCGAGCAATCCCATGAGGCCGGACGGGGCGTCCATGGTTTTGGGTCCTTTTGCCGAAACAAAAGGACTTCGGCTGCCGGGCCGACACCCGGCATCTCCTAATTAGAATGATTCCACATAGTTTCCCAAGTAATCCTGTCTTTTCGGCAACGTGGTGCTAGGTCACCTTAGTCATATGGAATTCCCGGTCTCCCATTAAACCGACGCCTGCCGGTCGGCCCCCTGATCGGACGCTTTTATCCTTGACGGGCTTGTTTGAGCCCTGCGAGTTAGCCCGTCTCCCTGTTTCGCGTCCGATCAATCCAATGAGGCCGGACGGGGCGTCACTGGTTTTGCCCACTTTTGCCGAAACAAAAGTGGGTCGGCTGCCGGGCCGAAACCCGGCACTTCCAGACAGAGCGGAAACTATTGGACAAGAATAAAGGGTTTTTGCTGAGAACGGATCCTACCTTGTATTCTAAAGCCCATGAGAGGTTGTCTATTATGAACTCTTATACATGAATGAAGGATGACCCTATGCCCGACCAACCGAACCCCAATCCTCGCGGCGACCAGACAATCATTGGCAAACTGTCCGGGAAATCAATCACCATTCCCGATGTGAATGTCCCGCCGATGCCTTCTCTGGCACCTCCCGGCGTGATTCACAATGGCACCAAAGCGGAGAACTTGGACGAGATCGATTCGTCCATCGGATATCCCGATGTGAGGAGTTTCAGAAGAAAGTTCGGGCTGATCATTCCCGCCACCAATACCAGTATGGAGCACGAACTGTGGAGCATCATTTTTCAGAACCAGGGGCCGGACGGGTTACGTGGGGTCGGCCTTCATACGGCCACCGTCATGACGCCGAGACCGAGATTGGAAACGGAAGAAGATTTGCGGGCGTATAAGAAGCAGTTCCTGGGCGGACTCCGGGCAGCGGTGGACGTGGCGCTGTTAGCGGAGCCCCAATACATGATCATGGGCATGAGCCTGGAGCATATCATTGGCAGCATCGAAGCCATTCGAGGCCCGATGGAGGAGATTGAAGAATACTCCGGCCTGTCCTGGGCCACCTGGCATGATGCCGTTCACGCGGCGCTGGGAAAGTTTGGCGCGAAGCGGATCGGCCTCCTGACGCCGTTCGACAAGAAAGGGAATGAGTCTGCGACACACATGTTCGAAGACCTGGGATACGAGGTGGTGTCGAGCGTGGGATTCTCCTGCGCGAACGCGCTGCATATCGCGCATGTTCCGGACTCGGCCAAGGAAAAGGCCATTCTGGAATTGTTGGCAACTGAGGAACATGCCTTGGATGCCGTTATTCAGTGTGGAACGAACATGAGCTTGATCAACGTGACGGAGAAATTGGAACCGGTGCTAGGGATTCCTATCCTGGGGATTAACGCGGTGACTTTCTGGTATGCGCTCCGGGAAAACGGGTTCGAAGGGCCGTTGGTGGGTGGGGGAAGGTTGTTGCAGGAGTTCTGATTTTCCTGAATACGAACATTGGTTGGCAGGCACTTCACATAACCGGGGAGAACATCCGCATGGAATTGAACCCACAGCAGACATATATTCATCTCGGGCCGGAAGGAACCGCGACCCGACTGCCGGGTGGCGAAGCCTTCTGGGCGTTGCCCGAGTCTGATCTCGAGCGCTATGGCCATAGCTGGCTCATCTCGGAGTTTGAGACGACCTCGGATTGGTTGAACTGGGAGATGCACCCCAACGGTGACGAGTTTGTCTATCTGCTTTCCGGCGACATCGATATGTTGCTTGAACAGGAGAAGGGCACGCGTATTATAGAAATCCGGGGTTCAGGGGCCATGGTGGTTCCGCGAGGCGTCTGGCACACCGCCAAGGTACATGCACCAAGTCGTATGCTTCATGTGACGCTGGGGTCGGGCACGCAACATCGCCCGCTTTAGCAAAATCATCCCCAACCCCTTCATTCATTACACTTCTCCGGCCGTGGAACGCTGACTCAAAAAGGGTTGTTGTTCTGTCTGATGGCGGATGATTGATCAAAACAGAAAGACTGCCCCTGAAGAGCATAGGCTGTTTAAGACCACCTTTTACCGGATAAACCAATTTGTTCTGCCGGCTGCCTGCCGGCCTTCGAAGAGGGTAGAATGTCAAAATGGATGTGGAAGCGCTGCAGAGCCGTATTGAGGGCAAAGTGACGGTGGCAACCGACGCCGGATACGAAGACCTCAGGCGCTCGCTCATTTGGAATCAATTGATGCCGATGCGTTATCCGCAGGTGGTCGTCCAAGTGGCGAGTGAGCAGGATGTCATTGAGGCCGTCCGGTTTGCCCGCAGGCAGAACATGAACATTGCCGTGCGTGGCGGGGGGCATAGTTGGGTGGGCTTCCCGCTCTGTAACGGGAGCCTGTTAATCGATCTCGGACGGCTTAAACGAATTTCGATTGATCATCAGACTCGCACGGCGGTGGTTCAGCCGGCGGTCACCGGGCAGGCACTCAACCAACAGTTGGCTCCGCACGGGCTCGCCTTTCCTGTCGGGCATTGCCAGTCGGTTCCCTTGAGCGGCTATCTGCTGAATGGCGGGCTAGGCTGGAACTGGAACACATGGGGGCCGGCCTGCTTTAGTGTCGAGGCGGCCAATGTCGTGCTGGCTGATGGTAGTCTCGTCGTTGCCAATCAGGAACAGCATGCCGACCTGCTCTGGGCGATCCGCGGGGCGGGGCCCGGCTTCTTTGGCGTCGTCACACAATATCTTCTCAAGCTGTATCCGATGCCGCGTGCCATCACGACCAGCACCTATTTTTACCCGTTGGAACGCATTGGAGAAGTTGGCGCATGGGCAGCGGGTATTGCCGGACAGTTGCCGCGAGAAGTAGAGCTGGCGATTTTCTGCGCGCAGGCGCCACCCGCTTTCGACGAGCACTGTCGGTCCAGCAACGGCTTTATTTGTATTCTGAGCGCGACCGGGTTCTTCGATACACACGATGAAGCCGTCGGTACACTGAGTCTTCTGGAGACCTGCCCCGTTATCTCTGAATGCCTGGGAAAGGACGTGAACCAGACCGCCACAATGGAGGCCTTGCTTGACTTGGGCGGCCGGTTCTGGCCGGAGCACCATCGCTGTTTGGCTGATACGGTTTGGTCAAACTCCCCACCGGAGCAACAACTGGCGACCGTGCGCGATGCCTTTCTGCAGGCACCCTCACCGAAGTCACTCGCGCTGTGTGCATTTTCTACCGGAGTGGGGGGGCGTGCGGCTGTACGACCCGACGCGGCCTTCTCGATGACAGCCAAGACGTTACTTCTCTGTTATGCGATATGGGAACAACAGGAGGATGACGATGTGAATGCCGACTGGCATCGTAAGACAATTGCGGAACTGAACCGGTTTGCCGTGGGGCATTACGTGGGGGAGTCGGACATTGTCACGGAACCGAGGCGTGCCGAACGGTCATTTGCGCCTGCGAACTGGCAACGGCTTCAGGCTCTCCGCCGTACCTACGACCCTGATAGTCTTTTTCACGGCGGCCTTACCACTCTTTGATTATCAAGGGCGTGGAACAGGTGGAACAGTTTCAATGCAAGAACGATGGAATGACCTTCAAGGTGTTCTACTATATGGCACTCCAGGAAAATATTGGCGATCTAAAGGATGCCAAAATCTGGGATGTCCCCTCCTCTTAGGGGGCAGTTCGATCAAATACGCCCAAGCAGAAAGCTAAGAAAAAATATTCATAAACCCTAGATCTAACAAAAACACGCACAAACAGAACGTCTTGTCCTCACTCACTTTTCCCTGCGGTTAAGTTATTTTTAATTATCGACGACTAATAGCTATCTTCCGGTTTCCAGGCTTCAGAGGGTATGAATGCAATAGAAGTTTTGGACTCGAAATGCAAATTAAAAAGGTGAGGGGTTCTTGAAATTTCTCATAATTTCATGAAGAATTTCCTATCCATCATTGGTGGCATCTTTTTGGTGTTTATTCTTATCGGGTTTGGTGTTATAGCATACGCCGCCTTTCATGGACGAGCTTTGGACGCATCGAGCAAAGCTTATGTCGAGGCAAACCTCCCCGTCATCCTTGACACCTGGTCCACGAATGAGTTGCTAAAGCGGTCCTCACCGCAATTATTAAAAGCTGTCAACGAAAAGCCCGAGCAGTTTGACCAGCTATTTCGGAAGCTTTCCCATCTTGGTGCTTTGAGGTTCTTTAGCGATGTGAAGAGTGATTCTCACATTTCCTTTACAACTGAGCATGGCAAGGTCACCATAGCTTCTTATGTTGTGAACGCGACATTCGAGAATGGGGATGGCCGTATCAATACTCGACTCATTCAGTAAGACGGGCAATGGCAATTTTTGATGTTTTATGTCGATTCGCCCATCTTTTTGCAAATGAATGATCGTGATTGAGACCACCCTTGCCTGCTTTTTTCCTCTAATTTTTGCCGGGGCCATTCGCATTCTGATCCCAGTGCGACTCCCCGAATCTCAGCCATCGGCACAGTCTCATTCCGAACCTGACACCTCGCAGCTGACCTTGGCGCAACACCTATCTTTCTCACTTCCGTTTGCAATCGGGTTCGTCTTACTTGCATATCCTATCGGGATAGCCCAAGACTCCCTCTTCCGTCTGGTCAATGACGACGGTGCTGTCTTTCTCAATCGCGCCACGGATAATCCAGTGTACCCTTTTATTCCCAGTCTGTTTGTCTCCATATTCCTGTCATTCGCTCTCACATATCAACTCCACAAGTGGCGCCTCGGCTCACGGTTATATGAGATCCTCGATAGACCAAACCGAAGCCGAACCCCATCCACAATTCGACAAGAGCTTCGTTTTTTTTCTACAGATTTATGGTTGATTGCGGGTCTCGCCACCATACTAAACTGTGTTGCTTTTGATACGTTCCTACGGGTTTCGAATAGCGACATATCGATGAGTGGCTTCTTCAGCCCCATCACTGAATCTTATCCAGTCGCAACTCTCTCGGGTATCGAAATCATTGCGAAACGTCGAGCGCCCAATGGTAACATCAACGAAAAACCGTGGCTTCGTTTTCGCTTCGAGGATGGGAAAACACTCGACACATTCTACCTAGTTGAACTGGAGCAACTCCCTTCAGTAGTGAGCAGTATTGAACACAATCCAGACTTCAGTGGGCGGGTGGTTCATTTGGATGGACTTGGTGAATAGCCCTGCCAACAGGTTACGCACTGCTTAAGTGACCCTGGTGCTTGGTGGTACCTATGATCCGGATGGTCTTTTTCATGGGCACTTCAGAGCAGGCTGACGAGCAGGGCTCGAAAGCATTATCATTCCTCTGCCACTCAGTGGCGGAACAATTCGATCCCCCAAAAAATACAATTCTGTGAGCGAATACGTTGTACTTCCTAAAGGGATATTCCAGCAATCCGGACCCATTCCACACTGTCCAAAAGATATAATGCTTGGGCAATCACTTTTTGGTATAGATACAGTCGTGTCTCACTTGTCGTTCCAGCGGGCCGACTTCGGTGGCTGCTAAACTTCAAGGGTAGGCACCACTATGAGGTAAGGAGGATCTCACAGCTCCGCCTGGTATCGAAGACGACCCCACAATTTTTGGAGGAATTTGTTATGAACTGGGCGATTCTTGTGACCGCCGGGCTGTTTGAAGTTGGATGGGCGATCGGTCTCAAGTACACGGAGGGCTTTACGCGTCTCTGGCCAACAGTCGGTACCGTGGTTGCCATGGTGATCAGCCTTGGTTTGCTCGGTCTGGCGATGAAATCACTTCCCGTCGGGACGGCGTATGCGGTTTGGGTCGGTGTAGGTGCCGTCGGTACAGCCATATTGGGCATTGTCTTGTTTGAGGAGCAGGCGAATCCCGCGCGGCTGCTCAGTCTTGCTCTTATTTTTGCCGGCATCGTTGGTCTCAAGCTCACAACCCATGTCTAACTTTTCATTCCGGCAGACTCCCCTCGGCGGTCGCTAGACTCCGACCGTCATGCTGCCGCAATATCCCAAACAATTTTTATGAGCGAATACGTCGAATTTCTCAAAGAGGTGTTCGAGGAGTTCGGACCCGTTCATCCCCGACGGATGTTCGGGGGCTACGGACTTTTTCACAAAGGATTGATGTTCGGGCTGGTGGCGGATGATGTGTTGTATCTGAAAGCCGACGAGACCTTGGCTCCATTTTTTGAAAAACGGGGATTAGAACCATTCCAGTATGAAAAACAGGGCAAGACGTTCAAAATGTCGTATTATATGGCCCCGGAGGAGATCTTTGGGGATCCTGCGGAGGCGAAAGGCTGGGCTCTCCGATCGTATGAGGCGGCCGTGCGTGCAAAAAAGCCGGGAAAGAAAGCGAAGAAGAGAAACTGATGGTCATATGGACGTCAGGAGCCAAAGAGCGGGAGAGATGATCGGCACGGTCTTTATTGCTACAAGCCTCGATGGATTTATTGCCCGCGAGGATGGCGGGATCGACTGGCTTCCCGGGGTGGGAGAGGTCGGGACGGAGGATTACGGATATCACGAATTTATTGATTCCATTGATGCAATTGTTATGGGGCGATACTCCTATGAGATGGCATTATCCTTCGGTGCCTGGCCGTATGGAGAAAAGCCCGTTGTGGTTCTCAGCAGTCGAACGGTAGCTATTGGTCAAGACATCGCAAGGACGGTCGAGTCCATAAATGCACCACCGCATGAGGTGGTGCAACGCCTGGCCGGACGTGGATGGAGGCATCTCTATATCGACGGGGGCAAGACCATTCAAGGATTCCTTCGCGAAGACCTGATTCATAGGCTGATTATTACGACGGTTCCGATTCTTCTCGGGACGGGCATTCCCTTGTTCGGGCCGCTTTCTCGAGAGATCCACTTGCAGCATCTTGAGACACGACCGTTTGTGAATGGTTTGGTGCAAAGCCACTATGAAGTACGACGGCATGTTGCCGAATAGGAGACTTCTTCCGGGAGTTGCAGCCATCGCCTCGGCACCTCGGTAGGATAGTTTTTTGTTGTCTGCCAAGGTGTGTAATATGTCATGTAAATAATTGACTCACATAAGGACGCCTTATGCCATATGTGAATATTCAAGTGACGAAGGGTGTTTCCAGAAAACAGAAGGCGGAATTGGTGAAAGATGTCACGGATTCCCTGATTCGCGTGTTGGGAAAAAACCCCGCCCACATCCATGTGGTGATTCAAGAGATTAATGAGGAAGACTGGGGATTTTCCGGACTGCTGACTGATGAATGGAAAAAACAACAGGGCCGGTCGTCCCCGAGCGAATGACGATTGACCATGTGGGGGTAATGAGAGCGATGAACCTCAGATTACGAAATGGTGGTCCTGCAGATGCTGAAACATGCGGCTCGATCTGCTTCGACGCGTTTACGGCTATAGCCAGACAGCATAATTTTCCTCCTGATTTCCCCGCCCCGGGGATGGCCGTTCAATTATTTTCTCACCTGTTCTCGCATCCTGACGTCCATTCCGTTGTGGCGGAAATGGACGGAAGAGTCATCGGGAGCAATTTCCTCTGGGCGAATACCGTCATTGCCGGGGTCGGTCCGATCACCGTGGACCCGGCGGTCCAAAATGGAACTGTGGGCAGACGTTTGATGGAGCATGTGTTGGAACGGGCGCGGGAGATTCGTTTTGCCGGCATCCGGCTGGTGCAAGCCGCGTATCATAATCGCTCACTGTCTCTTTATACCAAGCTGGGTTTCAACGCCCGTGAACCGCTTTCGACGATTCAAGGATCGGTTCTTGGAATCGGGATACCCGGCCATGCGGTCCGTCCGGCGGTTGAAGGGGATGTGCCGGGCTGCAACCGGCTGTGTATTCAGGTCCATGGCCACGATCGGAAATCCGAGCTGCTGGACGCCATCAAACAACAGACCGCCACCGTGGTCGAATGCGAGGGCCGCATTACCGGTTATGCCACTGTGGTTGGTTTTTTCGGCCATGCGGTCGCCGAGGACAACGAAGATCTGAAGGCGCTCATCGGGGCGGCTCCCGCTTTTCCCGGGCCGGGTTTCCTGCTCCCCACGCGCAATAGTGAGTTGCTTCGCTGGTGTTTGGAGAAAGGGCTGCGGGTTGTTCAGCCGATGACCCTGATGAGTATGGGGCTCTATAACGAACCTGACGGGGCCTTTCTGCCTTCTGTGGTGTATTAATGGGACTGTTGAAAAAAGTCGCCAGCGGCGTTCTCGCCATTTTTTCGTGCTCACGTACTGGAAGTACGCTCTGCGCGCAAAAATGACTGAGGCCTTTCCTTCGAGGGGCCTCAGGACTGGACTGGACGAACCCTTCGGGAACACTCAGGTCATGCTTTTTTGAACCGACCCGAGGCCTTTGATATGCAACGTGTCTGGGGGGCAATATGCCCGTGGAATTTAGTTTTATTCAACACTCCCTTCAACCGCATATTGCCCCCTCTGAGGTCATCTGAACACTCTTCCCATTGCGCAGGAGTCCATGTGAACGAAATCAGCGTATTCGTCTCCCAGTATGGCGGAATCGTGCTGTTTGCCATCGTCTTCGCCGAGCAGGTCGGCCTTCCGATTCCGGCAGTCCCGGTCCTGTTGGCAGCCGGTGCCCTGGCGGGTGTCGGGCAGATGGATCTCGGTGTTGCCATAGTTCTTTCTCTCGTCGCCTGTCTGGCCGGCGATGTGGTGTGGTACGAGGTGGGCCGGCGTCGGGGCCGGCAGGCTCTCAGTCTTCTCTGCCGCATTTCATTGGAACCTGATTTTTGTGTGCGGCGGACCGAGAATTTTTTTACCCGTCACGGGATCCGCGCGCTGATTCTCGCCAAGTTCCTGCCGGGCTTGAGCACCCTGGCGCCGGCGATGGCCGGTCTTTTTGGGATCAGATTCACGCGTTTCCTGGGCTATGACGGACTGGGTGCCGGGCTTTGGGCTCTGACATTCGTATTGCCGGGGTATATCTTCAGCAGCGAGATCGAAGCCATTGCCGCGCAACAGTCCCGCGCGGGCATGTATTTCCTGGTGGCATTGGGTATCGGCCTCGTGGCCTATATCGCCTTCAAGTTTGTCCATCGGCAATGGGTGTTGCGCGAGTTGCGAATGGCCCGCATGACCGTAGACGAGCTGAAAGAGATGATGGACAACGGCCAGGAGGTGTTTGTGTTGGACCTGCGCGGTCCGTTGGATCACGAAGCGGACCCCTACACCATTCCAGGAGCTCTTCGCATGACCGCGGATGAATTAGAACAGCGGCATGGCGATATCCCGCGACAGAGTGACATCATTTTATTTTGTGCCTGCCCGAACGAGGCAACGGCTGCCATGATGGCGTTAATGTTGCGGAGGCGGGGAATCAGGAAAGTACGGCCCCTGGCCGGGGGCCTCGACGCCTGGCGCGCACGGAACTTTCCACTTGAAGCCATACCGGCCCCTGCCGCCACCGGCCTTGTGGCCGGGTGAGTCTGGTTGTCTTGATGATTTGGACGTTATGAAAGAGAGAAGCCTCCAGCGTAATGCATGTATCTCTTTTCCCATGAATGCACCGCCATAAATAATTGGACTAAAGGAGAAGAGTATGGCCGTATCTGACCTTCAATCTATCGCCTTCCCAACCCTCGACGAATCCCAAATCGCCGATCTCAGCCGTTGCGCCGCCGCCATGCCGAAGGTATATCCGGACGGAACGACGCTGTTTGCCGTCGGAGACCGCAATTTCAAATTCCATATTATCAAATCAGGTGAGGTCGAAATCCTTGACTATTCCGGAGATGTGCCGAAGACCCTGACGGTCCATTGTCAAGGCGGGTTCACGGGCGATATCTCTCACCTCACCGGCAATCCTTCGGTGGTCAGCGCTGTTGCCAAGGGAGATTGTGAAGTGTACGAAATCTCAGGGGATGCGCTCAAGCAGGTCTTGAATCAATGTCCGACCCTGAGTGACATCATTCTTCAGGCCTTCATTGCCCGGCGGCAACTTCTTCACAAGTCGCCGGACTTTACCGGTCTGCGGGTGATCGGCTCGCGTTTTTCGGCCGACACCTTCCGGGTTCGTGATTTCCTGGCTAAGAACCATGTGCTGTTCACCTGGGTGGACGTGGAGACGGATTCGCAGGTGGACCAGCTTCTTAAGCAGTTTGGCGTGACCGAAGCTGACACGCCCGTGGTGGCTTGCAGCAAGATGCTGCTCCTCCGCAACCCATCGAACCGCGACCTGGCTGATGGCATCGGTATCCGCCATCCCCTGGAGGCGGCGGTCTACGATTTAGTAGTGGTGGGAGCCGGTCCCGCAGGTTTAGCCGCTGCGGTCTATGGTGCCTCGGAAGGGTTACGTACCGCCGTGCTCGAGCGCACGGCTCCCGGCGGGCAGGCCGGTACCAGCATGCGGATTGAAAACTATCTCGGTTTCCCTACCGGCGTGACGGGTAGTGAACTCACTGACCGCGCTATGATCCAAGCGAATAAATTCGGTGTCCGCCTTTCCGTCCCGACTCCGGTCACCCAACTGACATTCGACAAAGCCTACTCCATCGTCCATCTTGATGGTGAGGAATATATCACGACGAAGTGTCTATTGATTGCAACGGGCGTCGATTATCGCCGACTCGGCGCCGAAGATGAGGAGAAATTTGAGGGAAGGGGAGTGTATTTCGCTGCAACACCCGTTGAAGCGCAAATGTGTCGGGGAGGCCAGGTAGCCGTCGTAGGTGGGGGCAATTCCGCAGGCCAGGCTGCGGTGTTTCTCTCGGGACAGGCCAGGAAGGTCCTGCTCGTGATTCGAGGGGATGACTTGTATAAGAATATGTCGAGTTACCTGGTCAAACGGATTGAACAGACAGCCAACATTGAGGTCCTTCGTCACACCACAATCTGCCGGATGCACGGGAATGGATACCTCGATTCCATCGATATGGCCAATAGCCAAACGGGTGAGGAGCGAACAGTCGAGATGGCTGCCGTATTCACGTTCATCGGAGCCGTGCCACGAACGGACTGGTTGCCGACTGAGATCGAGCGGGACGACAAAGGCTTTGTCCGGACCGGCACCACACTGGCACAGTCCTCACAGTGGACTTCTCTCCGGCCACCATTCCTGCTGGAAACCAGCCGTCCTGGCGTTTTCGCCGCAGGGGACGTGCGCGCCGATTCGATCAAGCGCGTCGCTTCGGCCGTCGGTGAAGGGGCGATGGCTGTTCAGTTCGTGCATGAATACCTCAAGGAATTGTGAGAAAGGCCAACATGATGTCCCAACCCTCCTGCACCCATCTCGACCAGATCCGCAATGTCCTACCGGACGCCGCTGTCTGCGGGGCATGTGTGAACATGAATGACCGCTGGGTCCATTTGCGAATGTGCCTCACCTGTGGCCACGTCGGATGCTGCGATTCCTCCAAGAACAAACACGCTACGAAGCATTTTCATGCAACCAGCCATCCCATTATCCGTTCTATCGAACCAGGGGAAGATTGGCGATGGTGTTATGTGGATGATTTGTTCATGGAATAGACCGGACCTGGGGAAAGAAATTGGGACGTGATAAAGGATTGATGCGGCGCAGAAAAAGTAACCTTCATTCTACCTATGAAGATAATACATCAGGAAAACATTCCATTCCTATGGTTCATCGAATTGTCTCAGGCGGACAAACGGGTGCTGACAGGGCAGCCCTTGATTTCGCGCTGAAATTTGGAATCGAGTGCGGCGGGTGGGTTCCGAAAGGGCGCATGGGGGAGGACGGCGTCATTCCCGCACATTACCCGAACCTCGTCGAGACAGACTCCGACGATCCGAATATCCGGACTGAGCTCAATGTGCGGGATTCTGACGCGACGATACTGATTACCCGTGGGGCACCGACCGGAGGATCGGCGTTCACGGTTGAAGTCGCCATGCGTCTGGGCAAGGCCGTTTTTCATGTGGATCTCAATCGAGAATCGATGGACCAGGTCGTGCCAGAGGTCTGCCGATGGTTACAAAATCTTCACCCGGCCATCTTGAATGTGGCCGGCCCCAGAGCGAGCGAAGATCATGACATCTATGATCTCGCCAAGGTGCTACTGGAAAGTGTTTTTCTCGCTATGAATAGCACGGACAAAAGATGAATTGGCTATTGCCTTGAATCCTGTCGATTACGTTCAAACTCCAGTCCTCCCAGGATGTTTTGTTTTCCCCTGAATCACTGGCTTGAGTGAGATTGGATGATGGTTGAGAAGTCAGGGTTTGGTATAAAAGTCCCTGCCTTCTTTAAATGTGAAAATAAGTTAAAAAATATCAAGCTGAATGAGAAAGAAACGGAGACGGTTTACTGTTGAGAGCATTTTCCAAATTCCCGGACCATTTCACCCGTTTTCATATTCCAAAGTGGAAGGGGACCACGAGTGTGCCCTGAGACAAGAAATTGCCCATCGGGGCTAAGGGATAGAGATCGAATTGTTTGAGGCTCTGGAGAGCTTAGTGTTTGAATGGGTTCGCCCGATTGCAGATCCCAAATCATGACTTTTGCATCATTGTAACCTCCTGAAACCAGAAAATGCCCATCGGGACTAAAATGTATGCTCCAGCTGCCACCTGGGTGGTATAGCTTTCTTTCTTCTTTTCCGGTCTCCCTATCCCATAAGAAAATAGAGCTTTCGTCCCCCAAAAATGATGAGGCGGCAATTGTTCTGCCATTTGGACTGAATGCCACTGCATACACTTCACCAGGCACTTCGAAGGTCCGAATGCTTTTTCCGGAATGGGTTTCCCAATATTTAACTGTTCTGTCCGAGCTTCCAGATGCAAGAAATTTTTCGTCAGGACTGAAATCGAGGGTATTCACCATAATCCAGCTTTTATTTTTCAAAAAGGGGAAATGACAACACAACCGTTTTACACTCGATCCAATTTTATGTGCATCCCAAAGAAGGATGGCCTCATCGTGTCCTGCCGAAGCAATATATTTTCCAGTCGCGCTATAGGCCACCGCTCGCAGACCGCCCACATGTTCATCGAATACTGCCTGTTCCTCAAATAGTGGCTTGCCAGTAGGGGGAGGATGAATGGCATACATGCGCATCGTTCCGTCTCGCAGTCCAATAACGAATTTGCCTCCATCGGGACTCCAGGCGAGGGAAAGAATGCCTTTTAGGAGACTTGAATATGGTCGAAGGACGGAGTCCGATTCTGTGGTTGGAATGCGTGGGTCAGGGATAAAGCCTATCCCTTGTAGTTCGCACCGGTCGGTTTTCCAAAGCCGAAAATCTCCATCGAAACCTGCAGATAGGATGTATTTTCCATCAGGGCGGAAGGACACCGTGGTTGTATCGATTTCCTCATGGGGAGAGTAGTACAGTTGAGGGAATGAATACAGAGGGGGATAAAGAAAGAGGAGCATTAAACAGAGATTGAAGCCCAGGAAACGTCGCCTCCTCCCACTCAATGAATATTTTTTGGCTATCATGGTGACTTCCGCACAGAATGAAATTGCTCGCTGGTTGAGGGTTTCATTTTTGTTCGGCGTTGCCAACCTGGATGAGCCCCGAAGACTTCTGGCTGGTCAGATCGGCATAAAAGTCCTTGCCTTCGTGGTTGATCACGATGAAGGCGGGGAAATCTTCCACTTCAATTTTCCACACCGCTTCCATCCCGAGATCTTCGAATTCCAGGACCTCCACTTTTTTAATGCTATGCTCGGCCAGGCGTGCGGCGGGGCCGCCGATGGAGCCGAGATAAAACCCTCCATGTTTTCCGCAGGCCTCGCGCACTTGTTTGGAGCGGTTGCCTTTGGCCAGCATGACCATGCTGCCGCCAGCTTCTTGGAACTGATCCACATACGAATCCATGCGTCCGGCCGTGGTGGGGCCGAACGATCCCGATGCATGCCCCTGGGGTTTTTTTGCCGGTCCGGCGTAATAGACCACATGATCTTTCAGGTATTGGGGCAATCCTTTTCCAGCATCTAATTGTTCTTTGAGTCGGGCATGTGCAATATCCCGTGCCACGACGATGGGACCGGTGAGGGAAAGACGTGTGGCCACCGGATGCTTGCGCAATTCAGCCAGAATTTCCGGCATCGGCTGGTTAAGGTCGATCTTGACGACATGCCCTTCCAGGTCTTCTTCTGTCACATCGGGGAGGTATTTCGCAGGATTGGTTTCGAGCTGTTCCAGAAAAACGCCCTCCTTGGTAATTTTTCCGAGGATTTGTCGATCGGCTGAACAGGAGACGCCCAAACCGACCGGGCAGGAGGCCCCGTGGCGTGGCAAGCGGATGACGCGTACGTCGTGGGCGAAGTATTTTCCGCCGAATTGGGCGCCGATGCCGGTTTCGGCGCAGAGTTGAAAAATCTGCTTTTCCAGGTCGAGGTCGCGAAAGGCACGCCCCTGCGTATTGCCTGAGGTAGGCAGATCATCCAGGAAATGACAACTGGCCAGTTTCACGGTCTTCAATGTGAATTCTGCGGATAGGCCGCCCACGACAAAGGCCAGATGATAGGGCGGGCAGGCCGAGGTGCCCAGGGTACGAATTTTTTCCGCCACAAACGCAAGCAGGGATTTGGGATTTAAAAGAGCTTTGGTTTCTTGATAGAGAAAGGTTTTGTTCGCGGAGCCGCCCCCTTTGGCAATGAATAAAAAATGATACTCCGATCCCGGTTTGGCATAGAGGTCGATCTGTGCTGGAAGATTCGTGCCCGTATTTTTTTCGGTGTACATGTCGAGTGGCGCCATCTGTGAGTACCGCAGGTTGCGCGTATCGTAGGCTTCGAAGATACCGCGGGAGAGGGCTTCGGCATCATCGCCGGTGGTGAGAACCTGTTGCCCTTTATACCCCATGGCGATGGCCGTTCCGGTATCCTGGCAGCCTGGCAGCACGCGGGCGGACGCAATGTTGGCATTTTTGAGCAGTTCTAACGCCACAAACCGGTCATTGTCGGAGGCCTCGGGGTCTTTCAGAATTTTGGCCAACTGCGCGAGGTGGCTTGGTCGTAATAAGTGGGCAATGTCATCCATGGCTTCTCTCGCCAGAAGTGTGAGGGCTTCGGGGTGGACCTTGAGGAGTTCCTGGCCGTCACAGGTCGTGGTAGAGACATAGTCCGACGTGAGTTTTCGATAGCTGGTCGTATCTGCTTGATGTTCAAATATTTCCTGGTACTGGAATTCGCCCATGTTTCTCATTCCCCTTTTCGTCTATAACCTAAAAGATCTGATGGTTCGTCCAAATCGCTCTCCGGTCTGCTTGGCAATCTCGTGTCCATTTGAACCTTGATTGTGCGTTTTCTTTCATTGAAACTTCAAGTGAGTCTCGAGTTTTTAGTCTTCCGTACTTTAGAAGATCCCTCCGTGATTTTGAAAGGAACCTGTGAGGGTGACAGCCCTCAGTCAAACCGGTAGCGCGTTGTCTGAATCAGGTCCTTCCATTTTTCTCCGTACATTTTTTGGAAAGGAAGGTGACTTCGTATGAATAATCTTTTAATGTAGCAGGCTGCTGGAAGTCTTTACGATCATAATGGAGTGTCGCTGCCCATGAAAGTCTTGATGTTCACCAATGAATTTCCCCCATACACCTATGGGGGCGCCGGGGCGCACGTGGAGTATTTGAGTCGGGAATTATCACATCTTCTTCCCATCGAAGTCCGCTGTTTTGGTGATCAACGCCTGGATCAAGGCAATTTGAAAGTGCATGGGATTCCCTTGGGAGACACTCCGTTTACAGCTCCCAAGCCCTTGCATTCGGTCCTTGGCGCGGTGCAGCGCTGCTGGCAAATGAATGCCGAGGGGTTGGGCGCGGACCTGATCCATTGCCATACCTGGTATACCCATTTTGGCGGCATTATGGCCAAACTTAATTACGGTATTCCGCTGGTCATCACCACGCATTCATTGGAGCCCCTCCGGCCATGGAAACGAGAGCAGTTAGCCGGCGGGTATGATTTTTCTCTATGGGTTGAAAAAACTGCCCTGGAGATGGCTGATGCCATTATCGCCGTTTCGGAAGGAACCAAGAAAGACATTCTTAAATTGTTTCAGGTTCCTGAAGAACGGATTCATGTCATTCATAACGGGATCGACCTTCAGGAATTTCGGAATGTCCAAAGCCAGGACGTGTTAACCCGATATGGGATTCCTGCGGGACAACCCTATGTGTTGTTTGTGGGGAGAATGACCCGGCAGAAGGGTATTACCTATTTAATTCAGGCTCTCTCCTATTTGGATGAGGAGTTTCCCGTAGTGTTGTGCGCCAGCTCTCCTGATACGCCCGCCATGGCCGCGGAAATGAAAGAGGCGCTCGACCAGATTTCGGCCCATCGAAAGCATATTTATTGGATAGCGGATATCCTCGACAAACCGAGTCTCATTGAATTGTATTCTCATGCCGGGGTTTTTTGTTGTCCTTCTATTTATGAACCATTCGGGATCATTAATTTAGAGGCCATGGCTTGTGAGGTGCCTGTGGTGGCTTCTGCCGTCGGCGGCATTCCTGAGGTCGTTGTGGAGGATGAGACGGGATTTTTGGTGCCGGTTGACCAATTGGAAGAAGCTCCCTTTAGTCCGAAGGATCCTGAGCGGTTTGCACAGGACTTGGCCGATCGGTTGAATCAACTCATGCGGGATCCTGAATTACGGGCGCCCATGGGACAAGCCGGGAGACGACGGGCGGAAGAATTTTTTGGTTGGGACAAAATTGCCAAACGCACGAAGGCGTTGTACGAAACCGTTCTTGGGGAGAGCTAGGGTGCGGGGCTGTGAGGGGGATCCATGTGGAGGGGCATATGACCGGGGTCTGGTGTTGGAAGGTGAGCAGGGAGCCTGAGCAAAAAGATATTCCACGTGCACGTGTAAGGGGCGTGCCCCCGGGTCTTTTACCCGGGATCGTGACCGGTTTGAAACATGGCCTCAAGTCGCTGTACTTCCTCTTTGCGGCGGTGACGCTCCTCCACCAGCATGGAGATCACAGAATTCCAAAAGGAGACTTCAGCCTGTGACCCGTCGCTTAACCGTTGGTCTCGCCATTCCGTCGCAAAACGGGTATACACTCGAATTTCGCAATCGTTAAAACTTCTGAGCGATTCAAGCAGTTCGTCTTCAGCATGCATAAGTCAACTGGCCTTCCTGAAGTTGGAGATGTAAATAATGATTGTTGGTCACAGCGAGCATGAGAATGTGTATCGGCGGTTCTTTGCGCGTTCCTTAGTGTGAGATGAATTCTTGGGAGGAATTTTCTCGATGAAACACATGTCATTCAGTATGAGCGCCTGTTATCGGTGGATCGGGATTGGAGTATTGTGTGTCATGGTGTGGGGTTGTGGGGAAGATCCTCGACAATTATTTGAAACGGCTCAGTTCGAGGAGCAACAGCATAATCGCCCCCATGCTCAAGAATTATACGAACAGATTATTCAGCAACATCCTGAGAGTGAATTTGCTGAAAAAGCTCGGAAGCGATTAGAGGTCTGGAAGACAGAGAAGCCGGAAGAGGGAACGTGATGGGTGTGAATCGTTCAGGAGTTGTGTTCCGGATCCACGCCGGTTCGATACATATATTCTAATCGCTTAATATCCTGGTCCCGCCGCAATCGTTCATCAATACACAGGTTCACGACGGCATTCCAAAAGCCTGCTTCGGCCATGGCGCCGGCTTCCATCCGTTGATCGCGGAATTCGCTGGAAAAACAGGTATAGCGCTGCAAATCACTGTCGTCGAATTCCCGAAGAAAGTTCGGTAAATCTTCCGTATGGGGCATGGGTTCGTGGCGATGGCTCATGATGGAATCTCTTATGAAAAACATATCGGTGCGGGCCCCCTGAACTCTTGAGGTTTTCGGGAGAATTTCTTCAGTAACCCGATGGGGCTTCTGCCATCGAAGCATGATGCCCAGTGGCGAATGTGTTCATTGTGTACCATTCCTGAGCGTTAGTTTCTGCGCGAAGAAGATTCCTCGTATCCACTACAAAATTATGGAAATCCCACAGAATGAGACAAGCCGACGGGGTTTACCGGACATCCCGGAAAAAAGCAGGAGAAAATGTGGGCAGCCCGAATTCCACATGCAGGATAATCATGAGGACACGAATAAAACTTCGCCATATTCCCATTTTGACAAATTTCCGGGAATCGGTGATGACCGTCAAAGGCAAAAGCCGGGGAGTCGTTTTCGTCAGAAGGGTCTGTCCAAACACGACATCTTCCAGGACGGCCTGCATAGGGAATCCACCTAATTGAGTGAACAGGCCTTGTCTCACGAATAAGGCCTGATCCCCATAGACGATATGGGAATGTGTGCATCGGAGATTATCCAACCAGGAAATCATGCGTAACCGCCAATCCTTTCCAGAGAAGCGATGGCGGAATCCTCCCGCCTGAGAGGAAGGGTCGGAGGCAAGATGGTGTAATTGCCGGAAGGCCCCGCGAGGGAGTTGAGTGTCTGCATGGAGAAACAGGAGCCAGTCATCGGCGGAGGCCTGCATCTGGATCACCATTCGGGCGCCTGCATTCATTTGTGATGCGCGCCCTTTGGGGGCCATACACCAAGAAATGTGTGGATCCTGGCGAAGGATTTCAAGCGTGCGGTCGGTACTTCCTCCATCCACGACGATGACCCGGTAGGGTGTTGATTGCGACAACACGGACTTGATGGTGTGCGGTAGGGCCTTCTCCTCGTTGTAGGTGGGAATAATGACCCAAATCATAACACTCTTCTGTGCTCGCCGTTTACCGGGCCACGTAAAGACCATTCGGGAGGGAGGAGCTATCCTGAGGATGCTCTCGTAACCATTCCGGAAGGCCGCGTTGAAAGTCGTTCCAATATTCGTGAGGATCTTCCTGAATGAAATAGAAGGAGTCCTGGGCCGAAAACAGAAGGGCTTTTCCCAATTCCAAATATGCGGGAGCTAATTCCCTCAGGCGGTCGGTGGATGTGTGACCATCGTCCAACAGTCTCTGCAACGTCCGAAGTCCAAAGCCATGGTGGGCCTCTTCCTGTTGGAGGAGTATTCGGCGTAGTTTTCGAAACGGGGCGCCTCGTTTGAGAAGACCCGTTTCCAGCCTTTGTAAAATGGCTTGGCCTAATCCCTCTAGAATAATTTGTTCCGCCAGAAGAGATTCCGCAAGGTCCCTACGTGTCAGGGCGGACATGATGAGCCGGCGGTACTGATTCATCTGGTGAGAAATGATAAGAGACTGAGGACCCCGTGGAGTCAGACATCGGATCGCCCACTGAAAGATCACCGCATGTCGCCCTTCCTGCTTGGCCTGACCGGCGAGAAACCGCTGCAGACCTGGTTCCCTTACCAAGGTGGCCTGCGCTTTCGCGCAATCGTGGGCCAATTGTTCGCCCAGGACCATAAATTGGAGTAATTGCGCCAGGTGGATATGCTCGCCAGATTTCACCAGCATACCGACATGTTCTCCAAACTCTTGCGCCCTGCAACATTTAGACGGGCATGAGGGCTCTGTTTAGAGCTTTCTCCTTTCATCAGGAAACGCGTCTTCATTTAGGCAGTCTCCGAGGGTTATGGGATGTTACAGCCCACCAACAAAATTTCATGGAGAAAGTTGGGGGCCAATGATCGAAAGAGATGGGAATAGCCCTCTGGAAATTTCATGTATGGGGGAGAGGGGGGACTCCATTGAGGCTCCAGTCATAGTCGAGAAATTCGATGGTATATAGGTTTTGGCGGATTTCGTTCGCGAGATCCGGATCTGTGAGGAATTGTGCGACATAGCCCAGCAGTGAACCTGAGTGATTGATGAAATCCTCGGAAAACCAATCGAAGATTTTTGACAGATAGGCGATGTGGCGTTGACGGTCGAACCGGTTGCGTGTGGGATCGTTAATAAACTGTCGGGCACTTGCCGTGAGTTGTTGGTCAATGGACTCGGGAGTGTAGGTTGCCGATTGAAGTTTTGGACAGGATTGTGAGGCACAGACAATTGCAAAATGTATACGGGGTTCTTTGAAGTCGGGAATCAGGAGGTGCTGTTCCAGGTCATACAAATTCAACCATTCCCCTCCCACCTGGTATGTCCTGCCGATAAAAAACGTGTATCGTCCGGTCAGCGAGGTTGGAGCATATCCATCAATGATGCCTTTGATGGCAAAAGCATTATAGGCATTAATCCAAAAGGCCAGACGATGGTTGGGAGTCGGAAGTTGCTGGGGGGCGATATGTTGAAGGAGGTGAAGGTAACGAGTGAAGTGTGAATCGTGAGCGAGTTGGGGATAGTCCACAATGCCGTTCTTCACATGAGCCATGAGTGCTTGATGAAAGTTTTCATGGCTAAAAGCCTCCGGAGAAATGGGATGAGAAGGAGTAAACGTATGGGGAATAGTCGAGCAGCCCATGGAAAGGACAAAGGAAATGATAAGAATGACGGGCGCTTTCACCGGGCTTAAAAATCGCGTGATCCATTCCATAATGTTGGCAGGGCCCTGTTCTTAGATAATTGAAACGATTACTTCTTGCAAGCCCGACGCTCCGTCGGGAAATGGCGGATGTTCTTGCGCCGGTTGTTGTTCCCCTGTTCCATCAGTCGCTCGAGCCAGAATATAGAAGTCACCAGGTCTTTGTGGTTTCCATGGATAACTCCACATAACCCATGAGTAGGGAGAAAGTGACGGGGCCAGGGTCGCGGCCGACCAGGATTCCCCTCCATCGGTGCTGATGTCCACCTGACGAATCCCCCGTGATCCGGCAAAAGCAAAGCCCTGCATGGTGAATAATTTTTGGGCGGGCAGGGTATCTCCGGTTTGCGGATCCGTAATCCAAGACTTGGTTTTGATGATGGCCTCATCCGACCAGTCTTTACGTTGGTAATACCCTTTGTAATCCGAGGACACCAGCTCGATTCCCGTGAGCCACTGGACATGCTTTATGCCGTAATGCCCGGGTACGATCATTCTGGCTGGAAATCCATGTCCCAAAGGCAGGGGTACCCCGTTCATGCGATAGGCAACCAAGATGTCATCCATCATGGCCCGTTCGATGGTGAGGCTGTCGGAGTATCCATCGGCGGCATGAAAGACCACGTCGTGGGTGGGTGATGTGACCCTGGCCTTGTCCAGGAGGACTTTGAGCCGGACTCCCTGCCATTCAGCCGTGCCGATCGCTTCTCCCGCGACCCCATTGCCGACACATTCCAATGTGACGATTTCTGTGATCGCCGGTTGGGCGAGCAGGTCCTGGTAGGTAAGGGTAAACGGGGACATGACCGTTCCTCGGATTGTCAGAGCCCACCGATCAGCAGGTACAAACGGAGGAGTACGGTAAGACGTGATATAAAATTCATCGTTTGAGGTGATGGGTCTTGTGGTTCGTTTGGTGGAACCGAACAGCTGGCTCCACATGCCGGCCCTGGCCGATTGTTTTGACAAGAATAAGGGAGCCACGAACAGTGTCCCGCTTAATTGAAGGAACCGGCGGCGGGACATCAATGTCTGGTCGGAGTTTCGCATGTTGGAGATATGGTCTATTTTAAAATGAAGACGTTACAGTGAAGTCGTGCCGGAAAGATTTTCGAGGTTGTTCAATCTGGTCTGAACCATGAGAAGGAGCAGAAGGTGTTCAGGTATGAATGTGGCGTTTTCTTGAAGGGAAGTTTATGGCATCAAAGCCTTATTTGAAAGAGAAGGGCTGCCCGGGGACATATTGTGGGGAGACGGAGCAAAGAAGGCGATTCCGGAGTTCTCCTCCTCGCTCTTCCTATGCAAACCGATCATGGTCTGTGAGACAATGAGAGCCGGTTCACGCATGCCGTTTCTTGATGGAAAGTATCGAAGGAGCAGACGATGAAAGGGCACCGGAAAAAACGATCCAGTAAATCGGGACTGCCGCCCGGGACACCGGTGCATATTGGTGAGCAGAAACTCGAGGAGATGTCCCTGACGGCGTTGACGTATTCAGAGCACGCATTTCACGAAATTCGAACCCATCGAGTGGAAGAGGTCTTGCCGCTGGCAAACACCACAGAACATGTCTGGATCACCGTTCAAGGCATCCATCAAATCGAAGGCCTTCAGCAATTGGGTGCGGCATTCGGACTGCATCCTTTGGTGATGGAAGATATCGTCAATACCCAGCAGCGACCAAAAGTTGAAGACTATGGCGAGTATCTGTTTTTGGTGATGAAGGCCGTATCAAGGAATGATCCTGCTCAGTCACTGATAGTGGAACAGGTCAGCCTGATTGTGGGAAAGAATTTTGTGTTGTGTTTCCTCGAAGGAAAGGATGACCCTTTTGTGGATCTCCGGGGACGTCTGCGCAATGAGAAAGGCCGTTTACGAAAAATGGGGTGTGATTATCTCACCTATGCCCATCTTGACACGATCGTGGATCAATACTTTCCTCTGTTGGAACAATTGGGTGAGGATATTGAACAGCTTGAAGAACGACTTATCACGCAGGCAGATCGGGAGGCGCTGAGAACGTTACATTCCTTTAAGCATGAGATGATTCTCCTTCGTCGAGCAATTTGGCCGCTTCGGGAAGTGCTCAGTCATTTGGAACGAGGCGACTCAACGCTGATTCATTCGTCCACGCATATTTATCTTCGGGATGTGTACGATCACACCATTCAGTTGATCGAGACCACCGAAACCTATCGTGATATGCTGGCGGGCATGATGGATATTTATCTCACCAGTTTAAGTAATAGGCTGAATGAAACCATGAAAGTGCTGACTGTGATTGCGACGATCTTTATTCCATTGACGTTTGTCGTGGGGATCTATGGAATGAACTTTGAAGTGATGCCGGAATTGGAATGGCCCTGGGGCTATCCGCTTGTGATGAGCCTCATGCTCGTTCTTGCGATCGGCATGCTGTGGGCTTTCCGAAAGAAGCATTGGATTTAAGGGGTGGGGGCGGGAGCCCTATACCCGAACGGTTTCCGAAAAGACATGAATGACAATCACGCCGGCGATGATCAATCCCATTCCAATGACTGCCGGCATATCGGGAATTTCCCGAAAGGCGACTGCACCCACGAGCGCCAGGAGAATGATGCCGACGCCCGACCAGATCGCGTAAGCGATGCCGACCGTCATGCTCCTCAACACGAGGCTTAACAGAAAAAATGCCGCGAAATATCCAATGACGACTAACAGGCTTGGGCCTAATTTGGTGAAACCCTCGGCTGCTTTGAGTGAACTGGTTGCAATCACTTCTGCCACAATAGCCAGGAACAAATACAAGTACGTCATTGAGACAATCCTTTCTGCCTTTCTCTCTTTCGAGGAGGCAATCTTTTACGCAATCACCTGCTTTAAAGGTGCCATGGTTCAACGAATTGGCCGCCTGGAGACTCATTCCGCCTTGAGCATCCGGATCTCCCGCTGTGGGAAGGGGATCTGAATGCCTATAGTTCGAAACTCTTCCACAAAGCTCTGATACAGTTCAGCTTGGGCTGGCACATAATCCGGGATGGTTACCCACGGTTTGACAGATATGTTAATTGAGGAATCTCCCAAAAGAGCAATGCCAATAACCGGTTCAGGATCTTGTAATATGCGTGGGTTAGCCGCGACGATCTTTCGCACAGAAGCCTGAGCTTGGGTTAGATCCGTCGCATAGGCCACGCCAACCGTCAGGTCGAGTTGGCGGATTTTTCCATAGTTATGCAAGATTTCGCCAATGATCTTCCGGTTGGGAATCACGACGATGGAACGATCCAGATGAAGTAGCTTGGTGGTAAAAATGTCAATCGCTTGAACTTCGCCATGCTCTCCAAGGATATCGATAAATTCCCCAACACGAAACGGTTTGGTGAATATGATACTCAGTCCCGCAAAGAGGTTGAGGAACACGCCTTGTAACGCCAACCCGATACCGACGCCGGCGACGCCGAGGCCGGCGATCAGGGGGAAAATCTGAATCCCGAATTGTTGAAGCACAACCAGCAGGGTAAACAGAAAAATGATGCCCTTGATTATTCGTACAAGGAGCAATCTGATAGGGACATCCATCTCAATTTTTGCTAAGGAGCGATGAGTGTATTGCCCAGCCGATCTGCCCAGGAAAGCCCCAATTGCCAGAATCAGAAATGCGCTCGCGGCTTGGAATCCGTACTGAATGACTAAATCCATGCTGATATCCGTTCCAAACATGTCTGGTCCTCCAGGTGAAGGTGATGACCCAGTGTCTCCGCGGGATACCCTACCGGAAAAGTGACGGGATGACTACAGGGGAAGCCATCAGGATGGTATTTTTGAAAAACACATGCATGGACCAAGAATGTTCAGAGAAATGGGTTGCGCCAAAAATGGAGATTGCGCTAAGAATGCCCATAGTGAGAGATGTGGTACTAGGATGCTAAAAGAGGAGGAATGCAATGAACACGCATAGTCGGGTCATGCTGTCAATGGTTTTGGGGGTTATGGCCATGTATGGTACTGCCTTGGCAGAGCCTGTTCTGCTTCAAGAGGGCTTAGGGAGACATCATTTTCCGATCTCCTCCAATGGAGCAATGACACAGCGGTTTTTCGATCAAGGACTCATCCTGTCCTTTGGCTTTAATCATGCCGAAGCAGCCAGGTCTTTCAAGGAAGCTCAAAGACGCGATCCCGACTGCGCCATGTGTTATTGGGGTGAGGCGTTAGTACTCGGTCCGAATATCAATGCGCCGATGGATCCGTCGGTCGTTCCCCAGGCCTTCGAAGCCCTGGAGAAGGCGGTTGCGCTGAAGGATCAGGCCACCGAAAAAGAGGCCGCGCTCATTCAGGCGCTGGGGATGCGCTACTCCAAAAAGGTGATGGCCGATCGTTCCCCACTCGACGTGGCCTATGCCGAGGCGATGCGGACTGTGGCCCGGCAGTTTCCTGACGACCCGACCATTGGCGCTTTATTAGCTGAAGCGCTGATGGACCTGCATCCCTGGGACTTTTGGAGTAGGGGAGGAGAGCCTAAACCCTGGACCCCGGAAATTGTGTCGAGACTGGAGACCGTGTTAGATCAATCGGCCAGTCATCCATTGGCCAATCATCTCTACATTCATATCATGGAAGCCTCGCCACATCCCGAGAAGGCTCTTCCCAGTGCCGAACGATTACCCGCCCTTGTCCCTGGCTCAGGACATCTCGTGCACATGCCCGCGCATATCTATATTCGTGTCGGGCGGTATCGGGATGCCGTGTTGGCGAATCAACATGCGGTCAAAGTCGATGAGCACTATTTGAACCATGCTCACGAGGAAAGTCTGTATACGGCGGCCTATGTTCCGCACAATTCACATTTCCTCTGGGCGGCGGCGATTAAGCTCGGGCAACAGCAGCTGGCGATGCAGGCGGCTCTCGATACCGCGGCGTCCGTCAAGCCTGAGATGATGCGCGCTCCCGGCATCGCCGGCACCATGCAACATTTTTGGACTATTCCCCTTTATACCAAAATTGCATTCGGGCAGTGGTCGAACATTCTCGCTGAGCCAGCGCCTCCAGTGGATTTACGGTATCCCACGGCTATCTGGCATTATGCCCGGGGATTAGCATTGGTGCGTCAAGGGAAACTGGAGGCTGCCCAACAGGAATCCATGAAACTCAGGGAGATTGCCCGTGACCCTGCAGTAGCCAAGCTGACTGTTTTTGATCTGAATAATATCGTCGATATCCTGGCCATTGCGGAAGCGGTTTTGTCAGGAGAAATAGCAGCAGGTCATGGAAATTACGATGAGGCGGTGCGGCAGTTGCAGCGCGCAGTCGAACTTGAAGACGGCTTAAATTATACGGAACCGAAGGATTGGTATCTTCCCTCGCGCCAGGTGTTGGGTGCGGTGCTCCTGAAGGCCGGGAAAGCTGTCGAAGCTGAGCGCACATTTCGAGAAGATCTCCAGGATCATCCTCAAAACGGGTGGGCGCTTTTCGGATTGGAACAGAGTTTACGCGCCCAGGGAAAAACCGACGAGGCGGAAAGCACCCTTCAGTCGTTTCGTCAGGTATGGAGCGATGCGGATGTGACCTTGACGGCTGCCCGGTTTTAAGCCGTTCAGCAGGTGCGACGGTTAGAGTCTTTTGGACTGTGTCGACTTTTTTCCGAGTTTCAGTTATGTATTGTTTTTAGTTGTGTCCCCTCCCCTGATTTTGGTTCTACGGAAGAGGGTCGGTGTCCTGTACGGGCTGTGGGAGCCGGCGGGTGGTTTTTCCGAACCGGAATCCGGCTTGAAAAAGATTCTTCATTGGGAGACTCGTGTTTTCCTTCTTGCATCATGGGGCATAAGCAAGAAAGGCTTCAGTCTTCATGGCTCCATTGCGTTGTGCCGCATCTTGGAAGTTTTCTTTATCCTCCCCCTCTGTTTATTTAAGTTTCTTCTGTCACACTCCGAAAACAGTTCAATAAGATCATTCGTAGCGGTAGCGGGGCATCAAGCCCCGTGAGTTGTTGCTCCCTTGCAGGCTGTTGGTAGGGGATTTTACATCGCTACATAACCTGATCCACGGAGTACACCTTGAGTCGACGATCTATCGGCATTCCTTGTACGACTGTTCCAAAATCCACAGAGGGAAGTGGTCTGTCCCGGCTCCAGGAAATTGCCGATCGACGATCAATTCCCGGGGTGTTGCTCTTCTCGGGATCCGGAGACGTGCTGTTTATGAATGCCGAGGCAGAAACCTTAAGCCGCCAAATCATGGGAGACGCGTATGATGCCGAGGCGCGAGGTGTGTGGCCTGCTGATGTCTTGGAGTTATGTGAATCCCTTCGGACACTATTAGCCAATCCCGAGAACCAGTTGGTCGAGGGCCAGCATGAGTTGAGACGAGTGACCGGTGATGTGAAATCGCCCGTCTTGCTGAGGGGTTTTCCATTAGCGGCCCATACAGAAAAAGATGAAGCCTGTATGCTCATCATCATGGAGAAAATCGGACGTGAACGGCGGGTGGTGTCTAATCAGGCCAAGGAGCAGTATCGTTTGACCAGCCGAGAAGTAGAAATTGTGAAATATATCAGTGAGGGATGGACCAATAAGGAAATTGCTCGGCATCTGGAGATTAGTGAACATACGGTAAAAGAACATGTTCGCCATCTTCTCAAAAAAACGAAAACCACTACTCGCACGGGCATTCTTGCCCAAATCTTTCAGGATACCTAACGCATCCAGGCGTCCGACCGGCTGCCCCTTCTCTCATTTTCCCTTCAATCTTGCCATCATGGAATAATCCGTTTGACTGTCGATCTGCAGTGCCTGCCTATTTTTTTCTATTGGTTCATCGTGTCTGCTTAGAAGGATGGATCTGCCGGACGAGATTTCTTTTGAGGAAGCCCTTGATTGTGACTGTCAGGCTAAGGATAATTCTCTTGTCCCCGTTTGGCGTTGCTTCAAATTTTCAGAGGTTGCTCATTTCTCCCTCTCCTCACACTGTGCTCGATAAGCTCAATCTTGATGAGCCAGGGTTGGTGCGGGCTCTTCAAGCTGGTGATGAGCAGGTGTTCGCGGCCGTGATGGATAGGTACTCCGGTTCCTTATTGCGGTTAGCCATGTCCTATGTCCCCAGCCGGGCTGTGGGCGAAGAAGTCGTGCAGGAAACCTGGATGGGGGTATTTGAGGGCATTCATCGGTTTGAGAGCCGGTCATCCTTTAAAACCTGGCTTTTCCGAATTTTAACGAATCGGGCCAAAACACGTGGAATACGAGAGAGTCGCTATGAGCCGTCTGGCCTGAGCACTTCTCCTCCGGATGCCGACGAGGGGCCTTCCTTGGAAGATTCGCTTTTCGTGGCGGAAGGTTCCAGAATGGGTCATTGGAAAGATCCACCTCACGACTGGGAACCGGATACACCGGAACGGATATTGCTGTCAAAGGAATGTCGAGCAGCTATAGAAACCGCGATTGAAAACTTGCCGGCTACGCAGCGGCAGGTGATGACCTTGCGCGATATCGAGGGTGTCAGCTCTGAAGAAGTCTGTAACATCCTTGAGATCAGTGAGACCAATCAACGGGTGCTGTTACACCGGGCGCGCACCAGGGTGCGCCGAGAGCTTAATCCCTATGTTCAGGGAAAGAACTCCTAAGGACAATGGATACAAATCTGAAACACAAACTTATGCGGTATTTAGTGGGAAATTTTTCCTGCCAGGAAATCTCCCAACTCATCACCGATTACCTGGATGGGTCGCTGACTCTTACGGAGGGAATTCGATTTCAAATGCATTTGGGCCTGTGTTTTGCCTGCCGTAATTATTTGCGTCAGATGAAATACACCATTGCGACTCTACGCCAATTACCTCCTGAGCCCGTCCCCCAACATGTGAAAGAGGAGCTTCTTGAGCGATTTCGGGCCTGGAAGCAGCGTTCCCCTCAGTCTTCCGTCAACTCTAAAACCGATTAATTCATCGCAGTGATGACCAGTGGCCCCCTTCTCCCTTTCCACCCGATGTGGTAAACAGGACTTCAAATTTTCTGACTGTACTCGTTCACACGAACCCTTAGTCTTGATTAGCCTAAAGGAGTGAACCATGGCCTTGAAAGATTCGACGATGCTCCCGTTGGGGACCCCCTTGCCTCACTTTGAACTACCGGATGTTCGGACAGGTCATTTGGTGTCTCATGAAAGTTTTGTCGGGAAACACGCCATTCTTGTGATGTGTATTTGTCGACATTGTCCTTATGTCGTTCATGTGCAAGAGGAATTAGCCAAACTCGGTCGAGATTATCAAATGAAAAATGTTGGCATTGTGGCGATCAGTAGTAATGATGTGAAACGTTACCCTCAGGATTCTCCCGCAAGACTGAAGGAAATGGCGGAGGAATTGGATTTTCGTTTTCCCTATTGTTATGACGAATCTCAGGAGGTGGCGAAGGCTTTGACTGCGGCTTGTACACCGGATTTTTTTGTATTTAATGAAGAAGGCAAACTGGTGTATCGGGGACAATTAGATGATAGCCGACCGGGAAACGGGAAGCCCGTGACCGGACGGGATTTACGTATGGCCCTGGAGGCCGTTTTGGATAAGAAACCTGTTTCCGTGGAGCAAAAGCCTAGTGCGGGCTGCAGTATTAAATGGAAGCCTGGAAATGAGCCGGATTATTGATACACAATGTGTGAGGAGGGAACGTTAATGCGCGAGAAGTAGAGTGCAACGATTTCCTTATGTGGGTTGATCCAGGAATTTTTTCTACTGATGTATTGTTTTCATTCTTTTCCTCTCATTCCTTTACGGATTTTTTGAACACAATATCCCCGTAATAGGCGACGGCCGACTCTTTGGTGTTATCCGTGTCGGTCATGATGGCGACTCCTGAGATGTTTGGGGGATCTTCTCCGAATGCTTTTTTGTAATCTTCATAGATGTTGCGTTCCTCCGTTACCCATTGATTCAATTCGGCACCTCCGCTTTGCGTGACGAACATGTAGACCCGGTCTGTATAAGGATTGGGAACCATCGTGCCGACGGGGCTCTTGCTTTCCCAAATATAATTGATGGCTGCAATGGGGGGATATTGGCCATAAATCAATTTGATGGTTTCAAATTTGGCCTTTTCAAAAAACCCGACCTGACTGCTATCATACTGGAAGGTAATGTAGAGGCGTGCCGGATAGTCATCTCCTGATTTTTGAGTGACATCCCCATTCTGAAGAATATTTTCGACTTTCCATCGCCACGCAATCACCGGATATTCCTTTGGGTCGATCGAGATCTCCCGAGTCAGGCCGGAGGAGGATTGATGACTGGTGGCCTTGACCACCACCTGCTGTTCGTCTTTGACCAGATCATATCGGGTTTGTTCGGGGATGTTGTCAAAGGTCAGTGGCTTCCATCCTTGAGGAAACGGTTCTCCCGGAATAGCAATGGAGAAGTTGCCGACGACGAGGTGATCGGGACTTGCGGCGATGACCGCATTCGAATGGGTCAGGCTCAAGAGTCCGAGGACGAGTGTGAGGACAGAGAAGAATGCGGGGCGAGGTGTGATACGTGTCATGTCTGATTGCCGATAATGCCTGAGTGGTGTTTGAATCATTTGTTGACTGACTCCGTTCGCCCTGGGCAGGTCAAAGGGCCACAACATACGGGCGTTAGGTGATTGATGGGACATGACATTACCGGGTCCACGCAAAGAGTTTGCGGAGGAACTGTTTCTTTCCTTCCGTCAGGGTGGTTTTTCGCCAGGCATTCGCCGACTTTTTGACGACTTCCGCTTGGGTCGGGTAGGGGTGAATGGTGCCGGCGATGGTGTTGAGTCCCAGGCCTCCTTTCATGGCCAGAGTGAATTCACTAATTATATCCCCCGCATGGGCCGCTACGATGGTGGCTCCAACTATTGTATCGGTCCCTTTTTTTACATGCACTCTGGCAAAGCCTTGGTCTTCTCCATCGAGAATAGCCCGATCGACTTCATTAAGAGGAAAGGTGTAGGTATCGATCGGGATGTTCTTGTCCTTCGCATCCTTTTCATAGAGACCGACATGGGCAATTTCCGGTTGGGTATAGGTCGCCCAGGGAATGACCAGGTGTTCCGTGCTGCCGTATCCGAGGCCGAACGGGTGAGGAAACAACGCGTTCTGAATGACGATCTGTGCTTGCGCATCGGCCGTATGGGTGAACTTGAACTGAGAGCAGATATCTCCTGCCGCAAAAATCTTAGGGTTGCTGGTTTGAAGCCGGTGGTTGACCTTGACTCCGGTTTTGTCGAATTCGACCCCAACGGCCTCTAGTTCCAATCCCTCAATGTTGGGACTGCGGCCGACTCCAACCAGAATTGCATCAACCGGGATGTCATACTGTGTGCCATGCGAGTCCACCATGAGGTGTTTGGTGCCGTTCGCCGAGTGAATGTTCAAGTCTTTTCCGCAACAGAGCAGTTGCACTCCGTCCCGCAACATCGATTGCTCCACGATGTCGGCCGCGTCGCGGTCTTCATTGGGAAGAATGCCATGCATAGTTTCCACCAAATATACCTGACTGCCGAATCGGGCAAATGATTGGGCCAATTCACAGCCAATGGGGCCGGCACCGATGACCCCTAGCCTCGGAGGAAGTTCCGTCAGAGAAAAGATGGTTTCGTTGGTGAGATATTCGGTGTCTGCCAAACCTGGAATCGATGGGGCGGTGGCGCGGGCTCCTGTGCAGATGACCGCTTTGGCAAATTGTAGTGTCGTTCCATCTACATCGATCGTGCTTGAGCCGGTGAACCTGCCGTTCCCGATAAAGACATCCACCCCAAGTTTGGTATAGCGATGCGCTGAGTCGACATGACTGATCCGGGCCCTGAGTTTTCGCATGCGGGCCATGGCTGCACCGAAATCCTGTTTGACCTCACCGGAAATATGCACCCCGAATTGTTCGGCCTCTCTGACGGCGTGCCAAGCTTTAGCCGCCCGTATGACGCCTTTGGAGGGCACACATCCTACGTTCAAGCAGTCTCCGCCCATCAGGTGTCGTTCAATTAACGCCACCTTGGCTCCGAGGGCTGACGCAATTGCAGCGGTGACTAATCCAGCTGTGCCGGCCCCGATGATGACGAGGTTATATCGTCCGGATGGCCTAGGATTCTGCCAGTGGGGCGGATGCACATTGTTGACCAACTCCTGGTTATAGTCGTCATGGGGAAGAACTAAACCGCTATGGGTTGGTGATTGTGGGATGTCCATCTGAGGCCTCTAGTTTAGGAAAGGGTTCAGTCATTTACGGTTTAGAATTGATGGTTCCGCTTTGAGTCTTCTTCCATTTCTGATAGGCCACCGGCATGAGGGCTAACAAGCCCAGGAGCGTAAAGGAGAGTAAGACCGGCGGGCTGGCAATTTCGCTCAAGGAATTGATTGTGCCCAATTGGCGGCCCGCAAAGGCAAAAACAAAACTGCCGGGAATAATGCCAATGGACGTCGCCAGCACATAGGTGCCGAGGTTGACACGGGTGAGGCCGGAGACCAGGTTCACGAGAAAAAATGGAAAAGCCGGAATAAGTCGAAGTGTCATGAGATAATTAAACGCATTGTTGGCAAATCCTTCTTGGATGGTCCCGAGCCGGTCGCCAAATTTGCGCTCCACCCAATCGTGGAGCAGATAGCGGGCGGCCAAAAAGGCGAGCGTGGCTCCGGCGGTGGCTCCGACATTGACGAATAGGGTACCCATCAGGCTTCCAAATAAGAATCCTCCTGTCAACGTGAGGATCGCTCCGCCTGGAAGTGAGAAGGCTGTTTGGAGAATATAGACGAGAATAAATACTGCGGCTGCGGTTTCATAATGTGAGGCGGTATAGGCTAGTAAGGTGTCTCGATTTTCCTTCAATGATTCGAGCGAGAGATAGTGACCAAGGTCAAAATAGAAAAATGTACCGATCCCCCCTAACAGAATACACCCGATGAGCATCTTTCCCATCAATGAATTCGGCGAGTCGGCTGGGGTGGTAGACGGATGGGACATGTGAGGCTCCATTATGTGGGTTTTCATGACAATTCTCCAGTCATAGTTTCGGCAATGAGTTCGAGGTATCGCCAATCTTCTCGTTGGTCAGGGATAGAAATTTTTGATTCATTGGCCGATTGCCTCGTTGCGTATTTGGCGACATTGAGTTGTAGTCCTGATTTGGTGATTTTTGTTACGAGGAAATTTCGAGAGACAAAGGCGGCGGTTCCGTTCTGGTTTGGCCACCGTTTAATTTATCTTTGACACAGGGGCGATTCTGAATGTGCAAAGTCATTCTACATGGGCGACAATTTTCCAATAAGCTCCTCAGCAGGATAGGTGAGAATTTCAGCGAGAGTGGGATGGTAATGAGGTATGCGGAGAAGATCGTGGACTGTGCCACGAAAATACATGATGGCAATCAGTTCATGGATAAGTTCAGAACCTTCGGGTCCGACAATATGGCCACCGAGAATCTCACCAGACTGAGGATCACAGAGCACTTTAACGTGTCCATACGTTTCTCCCAGGCAGAGAGACTTGCCATGGTCGTTAAAGGGGTAAGAAGCGACAATATAGGGGAGTTGACGGTCCAGGCATTCCCGTTCGGACAGTCCCACGCTGGCCAACTGGGGATCAGTAAAGACGACCTGGGTTTTGAGGCGGGAATCAAAGTGTTTAGGAGGGAGATTGGGATGAACGGCGTTCCATCCGGCGATTTCGCCCTCTTCGATGGCAATATGGACAATTTCATACCCGCCGTTGACATCTCCAATAGCAAAAATATGTGGTTGGGATGTTCTCATGTCCTTGTTGACTAAAATGGCATTCGTTTGATGAGCAACCTGAGCCGCTTCCAAATTGAGACCGTCGATATTTGGGCGGCGGCCGAGGGCCTGGAGGATTGAGGTGGCGGTGACCTCTTTTTTTTGTCCCTGATGGAGGAAGTGAATGGTTTTCTGTCCACCGGACGTGCTGAGATATTGGATTTGCGTGTTGGTATACATTTTCATACCTTCGGCCTGAAGGTGTGCCTCAACCGGCCGAACAAGGTCTTCGTCCGAGTCCGAGAGAATGTGGGCACTTCGTTGAATCAGAGATACCACGACTCCGATGCGGGAAAAAAATTGGGCGAATTCCAATGCGACCGGCCCCCCGCCCAGAATAATCATCGATTCAGGAAGGGTTTCCAGTTCTAATGCCTCATCGCTGGTAAGGTACCCTGCTTCTTCCAATCCTGGAATGGGAATGTGCGACACCACAGATCCAGTGGCGATGATGTAGGCCTTCGCGGATAGCCGATGCGGGCCGGCTTGGATGGTCGTCGGCGAAACAAAATGTGCATGTTCCTGGTAGAGGGCAAATCGAGGGTGCTGGAGTGCTTGAATGCGATCTTCAGCAAATTCCTTGATTAACCGGTTTTTTCGCTCAATGATGGCTGCGAGGTTCACTTTGAGGTTCGTTGAGTGAAGCCCGAATTCCGGACCTCGGCGGATGAGCGCTGCGAGATCGGAGGAGCGGAGAATAGCTTTGGTAGGCATGCATCCTCGTAAGATGCAGAGGCCACCCAACGGACCTTGATCGACAATGCCGACATCGGCTCCTTCCGCCTGAGCGGTGCGAGCGGCCGCATAGCCTGCCGAGCCCCCTCCAATAATGATGAGGTCATGAGAATGGGTCATGTGGAAGCCTTGTTCTGATGGATGAATTGAGCATATTCACATGGTCGAATTAAGAGTAGAAGTATGTAGCATGAACGGTTTCAAGGAGGAAAGGCAGTTGCCGGACGGCCTGCGTTCTGTGTCCTTCGGTATTGACTGGCGTTATTTTTTAAGTGGCTGTGTAGCGACTTCCCTTCTTCTGGCTTCCCTACGAATTAGATCATCCCCTGGCACTCATCTGAATTTGACGGGCATTGATCCCTATCAGTCTGGAAATTGGATGGAAGCCGTTGAGTCGATTGACCCAGCCTTGTAGATTGATCCGCATTTTTGGGAGGCGGCAGTTTATGGCTCCATGAACGCTGCACATGCCGGATCAATATTAGGAAGAGACTCGACAATTTCGACAGGCAGGGGAGGTGGATTCTCAGAATACGACAATTGTCATTTCTGCCTTGTATTGGAAACATCTGGAACCGTCCTCGACGCTTGGACGCCACCTAAGAGGAGGCCGTCGTTTCCAGCAGTCATGCGAGCTGGAAGATGGTGGAGCATGGAGGTGGGCCTTTCTACAGACCAGGTTTATTGGAGGAGGCCATTTGTTTCTGCCTGATCTCTTCGACTTTGGCGATGAGTGTTTCCACTTGATAGGGTTTTTGAATGAACGCTGCCATGTCCGGGTTGAGAAATCTTTTCATCGCTTCTTCCTCGGAATATCCACTTGACAAAATAACCGGGATGGTTGCATTAAGCCCTTGGATGTGTTCGAGGAATTGTTGACCGTCCATATTGGGCATAGTGAGATCTAAGAGCACGACCATAATTTCGTGTTGATGTTGCTCGAAGACCTGAATGCCGATCTGTCCATCAGAAGCGACTAATGTTTGCAATCCCATTTCTTCAAAGATCATCGAACAGGCCACCCGAACGTCTTCTTCGTCATCAACCACCAACACCTTGGTTTTTTTTGGCAGTGAGGCCTCCTGAGTGGGAATTGAGAAGACCGGTCGTTTCTTTGTTGAAGGATTGGGCGTGGTGGCAGGAAACAGTAACGTAAATTCTGTACCGACATCTGGTTGACTTCGGACGGCAATGGTGGCGGCATGGGCCTGAGCGAGTCCAAGAAGGGCTGCGAGTCCCAGCCCTCGCCCAGGAAGTTTAGTCGAAAAAAACGGGTCGAAAATTTTTGGGATTGTCTCCGAGGTCATTCCGCACCCAGTGTCTTGAATGGTCAGGGCAACGCTTCGGTTATCCGGAAGCTCTCCAATCACAAACCAACTCTGAAAATTCTCTATTGTAGGCTCCCATTCGAATGTCCGGATGGTGATGACTCCATCTCCTTCTCCATAGGCTTCTGATGCGTTTATCACAATATTCATGATGATTTGGCGCAATTGAGCTTGATCGGCTCGAATGGGGGGAAGGGAAGGGGCAAGATCGTATTCGAACGTTAATCGTTTTGAAAGGGTTGCCCGGAGGAAAGGGGTCATGTCCTCGAGGAGTTTTGGAAGATTGATGACTTGAAAGTTTAGGCGGGTCTGTCCGGCAAATGCCAACATTTGATTGGCCAGTTCCCCACCACGAAGACCGGCTTTTTCAATGAAGTCCAAGTGTTCCCGAGCCGGAGCGTCAGGAGGAAGAGCGCGAAGAGCGAGGCCGGAGCGGGCTACAATAGTCATCAGGAGATTGTTGAAATCATGAGCGATTCCTCCGGCGAGCACTCCCAGACTTTCCAGTTTTTGTGAATATTGGCGTTCAATTTCATGACGGCGTCGTTCGTCTTCGGCCCTTCGCTGTTCTGTCACATCCCTGAGGGAGGCCAAATAGGCGGGTTCTTCATCCCACTCAATAGGGACAACTCGCATTTCTACGGGAGTCGGTTGTCCGGATTCGCCCATGATGCCTATTTCCGTCGTCTGGTTTGCGGAGATCGGGAAACCAAAGGGGGACCCGGTGAGTTGTTCGGATGTCCTTTGGAAGAGCTGCTCTGCTGCAGGATTGGAATAACGGATCAGTCCGTCATGTCCGACAACAAGGATTCCATCGCTGGATGATTGCAAAATGATGCTGGCCTGACGTTCAAGCGAGCGTATGCGAGGTATGGTGATGACCTGCTCGATCGCTTGCTCTATATGATGCCAGAGGAATCTTTCCGTTAGGGTGTTTTTGTTGAAATACTTTTGTGCACCAAATCGAATGGCCTGACCTGCAATTTCGTCGTTACCGTATCCGGTGAGAAAAATGATAGGAGTTTTCGACTGTACGTGCGGTCCCCGTACTTTCGCCAGGAATTCTAATCCGGTCATATCCGGCAATTGGTCATCCAAAAGCAGACAGTGAGGCGGGGAGATCTTGCAGGCTTCCCATGCCTGGGTTCCTGTTTCCATTTCTTGAATGTCGAGGCGAATTGAGGCGGTGCGCCGGATCCATTGAGTATAGGTGGATCGGTCACTTGGGCTATCATCGACGATTAGAATTCGGAGAGTGGTGAGCTGAGGTTTTTCAACACGGCTTGGCATGGTTGACGGCGATCCCATGAATGAAAGTGAAACAACTGAGATGGAGCGGTACTGCAAAAAGGCATTCGTCAATCAAAAGCACGGCCCTCCATCACCGCGGGATTATTCAGTTGGTGTTCTTTGCCCAGTTTCGAGTGGACGCCTAATGGAAACCGGTATTTTTTACCTTTACCATGGCTTTAAATGGGTAATCGTTTTCAAAGGGTTTCACAATATAACTGTTGGCCTCTTCCTAATTCTAGGCTTCGAAGGTGCATTCGTCCGGTGAGATGGGCAGCATGGTGACGATAATCATCCGCATCGGAGCCGTTCCGCCAGAGTGATTGACGATTTTTTTCACAATGGTGAGGTCGGGACATTCCCGGCTCCGAATTTATTATGGCCGAGCAATCGCTCCAATATTCGAAATTAGTTATGCTGATGGGTCTGAGTAATACTGATGGAATGATCCCAAAGAGGGTCGGTTGAAAAAAGCCGCCAGCGGCGTTCTCGCCATTTTCCCGTGCTCACGTACTAAGCGTACGCTCCACGCGTAAAAACGGCTGCGGCCTTGCTGGACAGACTTTTTTGAACCGACCCGGAGCCTTGATGAGTAATCTAATCCTGGGCAAATTTGCCCTTGAAAATCTTTTTTATTCAACACTCCCAATAAGGATTGCCCCAATCACCAAAAAATTGAGCGTTCCATACCGACGCCGAGCGGCGCCATGAGTATTAGAGAGCCTAGACCCCTTTTCTTACGTCGGCCCTCAAATAGGACTATTAGGAAAATCTGCAAGAAACCAGAGAATTCAGAACCGAATTGATAGACAACAACCTATTGGGAAATTCAGAGTGAAAAGTGAGAACGGAATATCAGAGAAAGGATGACCGAAGTTTTAAGGATAGAGAGAGAAGGTGTGAGCCAACTGTCCTTATGACATGTGCACCATGTGCTGGGTGCTTTCATTGGCGGGGAGTGGCGGCGCGATCCAATATCCTTGCATCGCATCGCATCCATATTCTTCCAGGAAATCGACTTGTTCTTGTGATTCCACTCCTTCGGCAATGACTTGTAGCCCCAGGGCTTTGGCTAGAGAAATGACGGCCATGACGATAGCGGCATCGTTAGTACTGTGAGGGAGATTTTGAATGAGGCTTTGGTCAAGTTTGATGCCGTCTATGGGAAATGACTTCAGGTATCGAAGCGAAGCATACCCTGCTCCAAAATCATCAATGTACAGGTGGATGCCCATCGCCTTGAGTTCACGGAGCGTCCGGATGGTTTCTTCTGATTCATGAATCAGAAATGTCTCCGTCAGTTCCAGTTTGAGATTTTCCGGGTCTAGATGTGAATGCTTGAGGATATCTTGCATGAGTGCAGGGAGATTTCCCTGATGAATTTGTCTGGCTGAGAGGTTTACGGCGACATGAGGAGCCGGAAATCCCTGCTTTTCCCAGTATTTGGCTTGTTTGCTGGCTGTACGTAAAACCCACTCACCTATGGGAATGATCATGCCATTTTCCTCGGCTTGAGGAATGAACTGATTCGGACCAATGAGGCCTTGGTAGGGGTGATGCCAGCGCAATAATGCTTCCATGCCAATGACTTGCTTGGTGCAAAGATTCATTTGTGGTTGATAGTGGAGGAGAAATTCTTCTTTAGCCAAAGCTCGACTGAGTTCCATCTCAAGCGTGGAGCCATCGAGGCCAGCTGTTTTCATACCGGCGGTGTAAAATTGATGGGTATTTCCTCCCTGGGCTTTGGCTCGATACATTGCGGCATCGGCATGAGATAAAAGTTCCTGGGGATTGGCGCTATCCCAAGGGTAGATGGTGATCCCGACGCTTCCGGTCACATGCAGTTGGTGCTGCTTGATGATGACGGGTTGAGCCAGTAGGTGAAGAATACGTTGTGCAACAGAGGCCACATCCTCAATCGACACAATTTGTTCCAGAAGGACGGCAAATTCATCTCCTCCTAATCGGACTCCTGTGTCAATTTCTCTGATACATTTTTTGATGCGTGCGGCCACGGTTTTGAGTAAGGAATCCCCACAATCATGGCCGAGCGTGTCATTGATGTCTTTGAAATGGTCCAGATCCAAAAACATCAGAGCGATTGCCGTGTCGTTCCGATGACAGCGAGCCACCGCACAATTTAATCGTTCATAGAAAAGACCTCGATTTGCGAGTCCTGTCAGATGGTCGTAATGAGCCAGCTGGGTAATGCGTTGCGTGGCCCTCTGGCGTTCCATGGCATAGCGAACGGCCCGACAGAGAGTCGAGCTGCTGGTCTGGCCTTTGATTAAATAGTCCTGGACTCCACTTTTCACGGCTTGAATCGCCTGGTCTTCTTCCTCCACGCTGCTTAAAATCAGAATCGGGGCATCAGGGCAAAATTGCAGGAATTGAGGAATGGATTCAAATGATTTGCCGTCCGGAAGATGGGAGTCCAGAATAATGGCTTGAAACTGATTTTGTTGAATGAGGTCGAGAGCGTCACCGAGAGAACGACTATGCTTCAAGGTAAATTGGTTCTGGAGTCCTTCTTTCAGCATATTTTTGATAACCAACGCTTCTTTTGGGTTATCTTCAACCAACAAAAGTGAAATCATGATTGCAGCGTTCTCCCCATTTCAGCTCGTTCCTTTGTCCGGAGATTTTATGGATTCGAGAAGAGGGTCCTAAGTTATCTTGTCGGATATAACAGTATTTTCTTGATAGTTCTCTATATTTTGTCCATTTTAGTGAGTTAGTACCATCAATAGATGGCCTGATCGTAAAGTTCAAAATATATAATAAAAACAATCGGTTATTCCTGATTGTAGGGAGCAAATCTCGATAAATATTTCAGATAAGGTAATAAGTACTATATACTAGGCTATTCCATAATTCACTAGAAAATTTAACTTTACTTTATAGTCAAAATTTTTATATAGTGTTATCAAATTGCGCCTTGTATTTTTACCTTCGATTTTTTTTAACAATAGGTCTTTTTCCTGGTTTCGCCTCAAAGAGGATATGACGTACTTAGTCTATAGACTGAGGTGCGGTTCCTCTCTAAATCTTTATAAAAGATACCACACCATTCTGCAGTCTAATGTGGTCCATTGAGAAAAAGGACGAGAGAAGAGCGATAGGTTCCTCCTATGGAGAGGAACACCCATTGGTTCAGTACTATAAGTGGTATGATTTGGGTTAAGCTATTAATTTTGAAGGAGCTATGTTAATGGGGAAGACAGCGTCATTGCCGGAGGTGATTCAGCGATTAATTGAGATTGGCAAGCCCAAAGGGCATGTCACCATAAAAGACCTAACGCACATTCTCCCTGCCGATCAGATTACCTCTGATCAATTACATACGATTTTGAGTGAGTTGCACGAAGTCAATCTTCAAGTGATCGATCCTTCAAAGCGGACGGCCTCGCAGTTGGCAGCTTTAAAAAAGAACGCGGGGCAAGAGGATTCAGATGATTCCGATGAGGAAACGGATTCTTCCCTGGATATTGATTTGACCCCAGGTGAACCTACTCGTATCGATGATCCGGTCCGGTTATATTTGAAAGAAATGGGACGGGTGCCATTGCTCACCCGTGAAGGCGAAATTGAGCTTGCGAAACACATTGAAGAAGGCAAGCGTGAGTTGGCATGTGCCGTCTATGGCATGCCGTTAAATATCCATTACCTGGAATCACTCCACGACCAATTAAAACTTGAGGAGATCCGTGTTCGAGATATTGTGCTCCTTCAGGAGACCCTGGAGGATGAGGAAGTTGAAGAAGAGGCCATGGCCAGTGAACAGGAGGATGAGGAGCTCCGATTCCGAACGCTAGAGAGTCTGGCAACGGTTCGAAAGCTTGGGCGTGGGTTGCTTTCCCTTTACACCCAAAATAGGGACGGGCAAACAACGAAAAATACAAAGGCCCAACTTGAGAAGCGCCGGATTGGTTTGGCGGATCAATTTGTGGATCAAATCGAAGCCCTTAATCTGCATCAGCGTGTTAAAGATCAAATGTTAAGACGTGTTAAAGACATTGGTCAGGAAATTCGATCAGTTGAAATGATGACTGCCCGTCATACGAAAAGGCTTGGGCTTGCTGGGCAGGACGGTATTCAGGTGATTGGGAAAAAACCACGTGCTACCACAAAGGGAAGTTCCCTGAGGCGCAAACAACAACTGACCCCGGAAGAAATTGAAAAATTAAAACAAGAAGTTGAAGCGGGGAAAGCTACCCTCTTGCGCCTTCAGAATGAGGTGCTGGGTATGCCGATGGAAGAATTTACGGCTGCTCTGACTATTCTGGAGACTGCTGAGGAAAAGGTGAAGCGAGGGAAGGCTCAATTGATCGAGGCTAATTTGCGACTGGTCGTCAGTATTGCACGAAAATATACGAATCGAGGACTGCAGTTTATCGATTTGATCCAAGAAGGCAATATTGGATTAATGCGGGCTGTCGATAAGTTTGAGTATCAGCGCGGATATAAATTTAGCACCTATGCAACGTGGTGGATCCGACAGGGTGTAACACGTGCCATTGCTGATCAGGCCCGTACCATCCGTATTCCAGTACATATGATTGAGGCCAATACAAAATTAGCACGGACGGCAAGGCAGTTGGTGCAACAATTAGGACGTGAACCTACCCCAGAGGAAATTGCCGAACGGATGGGCTTAACTCCTGAAAAGGTCCGCATGATGTTGGATATTTCCAAGGGAACCATTTCTCTTGAAACGCCGATCGGGGAAAAAGAGGATAGCCAGTTAGGGGATTTGATTGAAGATAAAAATGCAGTCTCTCCCATGGATGCGGCAAACCGGTATGATCTGCAACGTCAGATTGCGAATGCCTTGGGCGTGTTGACCCCTCGCGAAGAGACTGTGATCCGAAAGCGGTTTGGGATTGGTGATAGTACCGACCATACCTTGGAAGAAATTGGCCAGGATTTTGACGTGACTCGTGAGCGGATTCGCCAGATTGAGGCCAAAGCACTAAAGAAGCTTCGTCACCCGAGTTGCAGTCACAAGCTTCGGAGTTTGGTGGATCATCTCTAATTTGAGTATATTTTAAATGGATAAGGCCCCGTCATGGATATGACGGGGCCTTTTTTTTTGCCATATCCTTTATTCTCTATTCACTCATTCTGTGTTCCCCTTCTCGGTCCGGGTATGTAGATGGTATGCTTTTCCTAAGATGCGAATTTTAGTCGTGGAAGATGAACCAAAGGTGGCTTCCTTTATCCGGCGTGCGCTGGAGGAGGAAAGCTATGCGGTCGATGTATGCGCAGATGGACCAGGAGGGTTGGATTGGGCTCAAGCCGTCAATTATGACTTGATTGTTTTGGATTTAATGTTGCCGGGATTGCCTGGATTAGAAGTGCTTAAACGTGCTCGGGCTGCAGGTGTCAAAGCTCCGGTGCTTATTTTAACGGCTCGTTCAGAAGTGGACCAACGGGTTAAGGGGCTAGATGCGGGGGCTGACGATTATTTAACGAAACCCTTTGCGATTGAAGAATTGCTCGCTAGAGCTCGAGCGCTCCTTCGTCGAGCAGGAGGGGCACCAACCGGAATTCTTCAGGTGGATGATGTGATATTAAATCCTGTTACTCGAGAGGTGACTCGTGCCGGACAGCGACTTGAGTTCACAACTAAAGAATATGCGCTCCTAGAGTATTTAATGCGAAATGCGGGGCGGGTGTTAACGCGGTCCATGATTACGGAACATGTGTGGGACTTAGATTTTGATACGTTTACGAATGTGATTGATGTGTATATTAGCTACTTACGAAATAAAATCGATAAAGGACGAGAACGAAGTTTAATTCAAACGGTTAGGGGGAGCGGATATATGATGAGGTCGGACGGGTGAAAACGACCTCGATTCGAGTTCGATTAACTTTGTGGTATGGATCTGCCTTAGCTCTCATTCTGGTTCTTTTTGCCGTAGCTTTATATTTGGTGATGTCCCGCGCACTTCGGGAACAGGTGGATGCCTCGTTGGATGAGGCTGCTGCTGTGGCGATTCGAACGTTGGGAGAACATCGGTTTGGCCCGTTCTTGATTTTTGAAGATTTATCTCAGGACTTTCCTGAGATTGCCCTTTTGGATAAATTTTTTCAAATTTTTGGCCCGGCGGGGCAAGTGACGATTCAGTCGGCTAATATTCAAAGCCGAGAGATTCCATTGAGTCAGACATCGTTTCGTGCCTCTCTTGATGGAAAATCAACGTTTGAATCTGTCCAATTTGAAAAAGGGGTTCCCCTGCGATTGCTGTCGGTTCCTATTCGTCAAGATGATCAATTGGTGAATATTTTACGTGTTGGGACATCCCTTTATCCTACAGAACGAATGTTGCATCGGCTCTTAGCCGGTCTCTATATCGCCTCTCCTTTGGCCTTACTTGTATCCCTGGTCGGAGGGTGGTTTTTGGCAGGACGGGCGTTGCGTCCGGTTCATGCTATTACGCAAGCGGCCCAACGTATCGCGGCCGGAGATTGGACCCAACGAATTCAAACTCCCCATTCCAACGATGAAATCGGACAATTAGCCTCGACCTTTAATGACATGATTGGACGTTTGGAAGTGTCGTTCCGGCAAATCCGGCAGTTTAGCGCGGATGCCTCACATGAACTTCGAACACCCTTAACCATTACAAAAGGGGAGACTGAGTTGGCCTTGCGGCGACCGCGGCAAGCAGAAGATTATCGGGCGGTGTTGGAGAGTAATTTGGAGGAGATTGACCGCATGAGCCGAATTGTGGATGAGCTCTTATTTCTATCACGAGCCGATCTTGGAGAAATTAAGCTCAAGATGTTTCCAGTTCAGTTGGACGATTTAGTGCGAGAAATCCAGCAGCAGGCCTTGGTATTGGGCCAAGAACGGAATATTCACACGGTGCTCGAAGCCATTGAGCCCGTCGTTGTCCAGGGAGACGATCTGCGTTTGCGGGAATTACTTTTAAATTTGGTCGATAATGCCGTGAAATATTCTCAAGAAGGACAAACGGTGGAGCTGTCTTTAATTGTTGCCGGAAACAAGGGAAAACTAGTGGTTCGAGACCACGGTATTGGTCTTGCCCCTGAGGATCATGGCAGAATTTTTGATCGGTTCTACCGGACAGATGAAGCGCGTGCTCATGCGGCAAAAGGGACAGGACTGGGTTTGGCGATTTGTAAGTGGATTGTGGAAGTTCATCATGGGACCATTGAGGTTCAAAGTGACGTTCATGGTGGTTCCTGTTTTACGGTTTTCCTGCCTTTGGCTCCCTCCGCGGCGAAAGTGAAAGACACAAACACTTCTCGCTCTATTAAAAATTTTTAATTTTCCCCTAATTTCTCTTTCATCTCTGGGTGGTACATTTCTTTGTACTGAGCAAATCTTAAGGGAGGTAACCCTTGACCAGGAATGACGGAAAGTAAAATTTCTGTTGCCAGAAATCGAATTTTTGGTTGCATTGAATGGCACAGTCTGGATCCTTTCGCATCCTGGTTGATCTGCCTAGACAAATTCATGTACCGGCCAAGTCTACTTGGCTTTAACCCTGTAATGTTCGGAGGGGGAATTCATGATCACACTTCAAACGGCTTCACAATTCTCGGAAACTCAGAAAAATCACACATCGTCTTTGCATAAGGCCCGATCCAAGAAGCGGACTCCAGTAAGGTATCGAAATTCCATTAACAAGATGGATATGGATCAGGATCAGGAGGAGAGTTCAAAATCCATTGCTGAACCAGGATCGGTAAATTTAGAATCCATGTATTTTCGAGGGTTTCGCTCGCGCCCACTTTTAAATGCTCAGGAGGAATTAGCTCTTGCCACTCAACTGTATCAGGGAACGGCCGATCTTCGCTTATTGTTACAGCAGGCTCTAGAGCTTTCCAAAGGGCTGAGTCCACAGCCTGAGGTTGAGTCGCTTCAAGAAGAATTGAAGAAATTCAAAGAGCTCAATGGGTATTCAGCTCCTGTGGTGGAAAATATTTTGGAATGTTTGTCTAACATCGAGTCTCTCTCAGCGACGTATGGCAAGGCAGGCCAAAAGCTCAGTCGGCAGTTTGGAGAAATTCGTCGGTCGATTGGTGAAGTCCGAGTAGATATCGAAGAACCCAAAGATGCCTTAGTGCAACGGAATCTTCGTCTGGTCGTAGATGTCGCGAAACGATACTTAGGGCGAGGGATGAATTTTCTGGACCTTGTGCAAGAAGGGAATATTGGACTGATGAAAGCGGCAGAACGCTTTGACTACACCCGTGGGTTTAAATTCAGTACGTATGCCACGTGGTGGATTCGCCAGGGTATTTCGCGAGCGGTTGCCGATCAAAGTCGGACCATTCGTGTGCCGGTTCATACGAATGAGGCATCCACCAAAATCGCCAAAACTGCGCAGCGTCTCGCGCAGCAATTTAATCGAGAACCTACCTTTGAAGAAATTGGACAACATCTGGAGATGACCGGCGATAGGGTGAAAGAAACAATTGAAGCGTTTCAGGAACCGATATCTCTAGATGCTCCATCCGTTGATGGAGAGACTGAATTAGGAGAATTAATCCCTGATCTGGCGTGCCAATCTCCGGACGAGGAAGTGTCCCGTAAATCAAATGCCCAGTGGTTGAATCAGATTTTTCAGGTTTTGACTGCTCGCGAGCAACAAGTCATCCGTTTGCGCTTTGGTATTGGAGTGGATGAAGCTTGGACTTTAGAGCAGGTAGGGCGGTCCATGTCCGTGACTCGTGAACGGATTCGTCAAATCGAGGTTGTGGCATTAAAAAAG
>NZ_JBQKUP010000027.1:0-52476 GCF_052156535.1 Nitrospira sp. T9 | reverse complement strand
ACGTGTATTGTGACCATGACGGCGGCGCGGGCGGTGACCGCCACGTTTACGACCGTGCAACGGACGCTGACGGTCACGAAAGCCGGGACGGGCAGTGGGACGGTCACCAGTAATCCTGGGGGCATCTCCTGCGGGAACGATTGCACCGAGGGCTATGCCAATGGGACGGCAGTGACGCTGACGGCAGTGGCGAGTGGAGGCTCGACGTTTATAGGCTGGAGTGGCAGCGGGTGTGAGGGCACGGGCACGGGCACCTGCACGGTGAGTATGACGGCCGCGCGGACGGTTACGGCCACGTTTACTCAAAATCCAGGCAATCAACCCCCGTCGGTGAGTGCGGGGCCTTCAATCACAGTTGCGCTACCGAATACGGCTTCGTTGAACGGCACGGTGACGGATGATGGTCTGCCGGCCACGCCGGGCACGGTCTCCACCACCTGGGATAAAGTGAGCGGGCCGGGGACGGTGACATTTGGCAATGCGTCGGCCCTGAGTACGACGGCCAGTTTCAGCCAAGCGGGGACCTATGTGTTGCGGTTGTCTGCGACGGATGGTGAGTTCTTGCGTAGTTCAGACATGACCATTACTGCGAACAATCTGGGTGCGAGGAAGTTATCTAACGATTTGAACGCTGACGGAACGGCAGACCTCCTTTGGCGAAATAGCCTCAATGGGCTCGTGGTGGGCTGGCTCATGAACGATGCTGCGGTGACCACCACCGGTGTATTGGGTGGTGTTTCATCCCATTGGCAGATCATGGGAACGGGCGATGTGAATGGTGACGGCCAAGCCGACGTGATTTGGAGAAATACGACGACCGGGGTCGTGGCGGTGTGGTTTATGAATGGGTTGACCCACATGTCGACGGGATTTCCAGGGAGCGCGTCCCTCAAATATGTCATCAAAGGAATCGGTGATGTGGATGGCAACGGAACCGCGGATCTTATCTGGCATAATAGCGTCAGCGGGGGCTTGGCTGTCTGGCTCATGAACGGGTCGACCATTACCAAATTTGGATTCCCTGGCAGTGCGCCGGTGCAATGGGAAGTCACCGGTGTCGGTGATGTGAATGCCGATGAAAAAGCCGATGTGATTTGGCGGAACACGACGACCGGGGCGGTGGCGGTGTGGTTCATGAACGGCTTGACCCACACGTCGACGGGATTTCCAGGGAGTGCGCCTCTCAGTTATGTCATTAAGGAAATCGGGGATGTGGATGGCAACGGAACTGCCGATATCGTTTGGCACCAAAAGCTCAATGGTTCGGTGGCCATCTGGATTATGAACGGACCCACGGTCGCCTTTGTCGGGTTTCCTGGTGGAGTGCCCCTGGACTGGCAGATCACGGGAATGGGTGATGTGAATGCGGATGGTCAGGATGACGTCATTTGGCAAAATCGCACGAGTGGGGCGGTGGCGCTGTGGTTAATGAACGGGAAAGACGTCATGGACACCAAATTCCCGAACGGCACCTCTACTGACTGGGAAATTCAATAAGGATGATCTCGTAATTTGGCAAGGTTTAATGCTAAAGGCCAAACCGCAAAGGAAACCATGGGAATGATGGTTTCATTGTAACTGTGCCGGGGACAGCCGTTTTACTAAACTCAGAGTAGGCCCGGCTGTCGGTCCGGCTGTTTCGACAGAAGGCAAAACCTACGGCACAAACGGTAGGACAAAACCTTGTCTCTCTATGAAAGCCTCACATCTTCGGGTGTGAGGCTTTTTTTATGGAAAACCTTTCTTCACTTTTCATCTTGTTCTCTTGAGAACACGCCAAGTGACTTTTCCCTGCTTATGAGGAGGGTCTCTCATTGATCTTCTGTGGCATGTCAACGCATCCCGCCGATTTTGTTTTTCGGGACAAATCCCTTGTTCCCATTCCTTTTTTGGTTTTCTCTTCCACGACGGTTTGCTCTCTCCTGCTAATTTAAAAAAACGTGTTCGTCCGGTTCATGTGCCCTGCTTCCAGATCAATTCATTCCGAGTTGGATGATGTCCTACCCCTTTTAGACCAGATCTGCCTGCTCTTCTTCCGATCGAAGGAACGAACAGCCATTCGGGTCCCTTCTGTTATCAACCCGGAATCTCTGTAGGGGCTGTTGAAAAAAGCCGCCAGCGGCGTTCTCGCCATTTTTCCGTGCTCACGTGGAAGTACGCTCTGCGCGCAAAAATGACTGCGGCCTTGCTGGACGGACCCTTCGGGAAGACTCAGGGCATGCTTTTTTGAACCGCCCCGAGACCTCTAATATGAAACGTGCCTGTGAGGCAATATGCTCTTGGAAATTGGTTTTATTCAACACTCCCCTGTAATTTCCAGTTGAGCTTTAATAGAAAGGCTGACGTTTTTGAGGAGTCTGGTAAGAAAATAAAGAAATGGCGAGGGAGAAAAGATCTGGAATGTGGTGCCTGATTTTTAAGAATGGAATTGTCTATCCGATAAGGTTAGTCAACCTTGCTCATGTAATCTCTTATGTCAAATCAATTGATGTCGAAACACATAATGCCCGACGTAACCGGTCTGAGCCAGACCATCATATCCCTCATTCTGGTGGGGATGGTTTGTCTGTCTGTCCCGTCACAGAGCCTTGCGTATAAAATCGAAATTGGTGTTTCAGGGCCGATTGGTGGGAATTCAGTTGTCGAGGAAAATGGACGTACTGAAATCCAATTAGACACGGGTCCGGTAATCGGACCAGACGGTGAAGCCGGCTCAGCCTATGCCACAGCGAATTTAGCCACTGGAACCCTCGCGCTTAAAGTGACCTCGACGACTCCCAATCAAAGTTCGCAAGAGGGTATGGGATTGGCCTCCATTCAAATCAATGACCGGTTGAGGTTTTCGCTGGATCCGGGCGTGGCCATTGCCAACATCAGATTTTCTATGAGGGTCGATGGGTTTCCCTCTTGTCGGGATTTGTCTTCCAATTGCTTTACCAATGCGATCATTCGTTTGGGAGAGATGAGTGATCAGGCTCTTGGGCTTCCTTTACCGGAGCCAAAGGAGTTGGAGGTTAGAGTTACAGTTGTTGATGGGCAGGAGCTACCCATTGAGGCGTTTTTATCGGCCAGGGTCGAGATGAATAACCTCATCGATGTCAGCGATCCAAGTGCGACTATCCGGTTAATTCTGCCAAAAGGGGTAAGCTTTACCTCAGAATCCGGGGTGTTCCTCGGCCTTCAGCCTCCTTTTGAGGAACCGTCGCCTCGTGCCCCTGTCAGTTCCGATCTCAATGGAGATGGCAAGGCGGATATTGTCTGGCGCAATGTGAGAACCGGTGAGGTGGCGGTGTGGTTAATGAATGGTGGGTTGATTGGTTCCTCTGGTTTCCTGGGTGGGGTCTCATCCGATTGGCAGATCGTTGGAGTGGGTGATGTGAGTAATGACGGAATGGCTGATATTGTCTGGCGCAACACCCTAAGTGGCGCCGTAGCTGTATGGTTTTTGAACGGGTTGACGATCACGTCGGCCAGTTTCCCCGGGAGCGCTTCCTTGGATTGGGTGATTAAGGGAGTGGGCGATATGGACGGCAATGGTAGTGCCGACCTCATCTGGCACAATATGCAAAACGGAGCTGTTGCGGTCTGGCTCATGGATGGGCCCTCAATTAGCGGGTTCCGTTCACTGCCCGGTGTGCCCTTAGCGTGGCAGATCGTTGGGATCGGTGATGTGAATGCGGATGGTCTGGCGGACATCATTTGGCGCCATAGCGGAGGGGTATCTGCCGTGTGGGTGATGGATGAGGCGACGATCACTTCGGTGGGATTCCTCGGAGGGACCACGCCAGAGTGGGAGAAAGCAGGCTTTGGTGATCTGAACGGAGATGGGACAACTGATATGGTCTGGCGTCATACCGGTACCGGGAAGGTGGGGATCTGGTTGATGAACGGAGGGGCGATTGAGGAATCCGGCTTTTTGCCGGGTATGCACTCGGGGTGGCGTATTGCGCAGGTTGGTGACGCAGATGGAGATGGGAAGGCCGATGTGATCTGGCATAATCGCAGTACAGGACAGGTGGCGGTCTGGCTCATGGATGGCCTGACCTTGTCCTCGACAGAATTTCCCGGTAGCACGTAGATGTCAGTTTTATGACCACAGAACTTAGGTTCGATAAGCCCCCCTATCAAAGATCGTGTCTTTGTTCCAACTCTCAATTCGCCCCTTGAGAATGGGCGGATCCGATTCCTTGAAGCCTGCTCTGAATACCGTGGTTATTCAAATCCCCGTTTGGGAGAGAGAGCCATCCTAGTAGCGTTTTTTCCGTTTAAGAAGTTGATTTCCTTTCCCCGGGTTGCCCTCCCTTTCGTGTGTCCAAAAATTTTCTGGATAGCTCTAGAGACGACAACCACGGGAAGGGCTAAGACCGATTTTTCCAGAGTATCGGCACGAGCAGGCGAGTACCAAGAGTTGCGGATTTTCGAACCACAATATCTCACGGGGAAAAAAAGGATATGCCGACATTGAAGAGACAGCCATTCAATCCAATATTCCGTTCGCCAATCCCTGCGTTGGAAATATGATGGAAGCGAATACCGAGGGTCACCGCGGTGTTCTCTGTCACAAAATACGAGACACCCGGACCCGTTTGGAGGACGAAATTAAATTGCGTGCTTTGTTCGGGAATCCGGGGTCCCAGGTCTGTCCACAACATGCCTGCTCCACCATCCCAAAATGGCATCCACCGTCCAAAGTTGAGGAAATTATATTTCACCATTAACGAGCCTCCGAACGCTGAGGCGCTAAACGGTTGGTAATAGTGCGCAGCCAACGGTTCAATTAACACTTCGACATTCCCTGAGGTCCAACCTGAGCCAATCTCATCCGTCAACACCAGACCCAATTGAGGTAGGAAATAGACGGCGCTGCGGTTAGCTGACGGTTCATTACCAAAGGCGTTATTCCCTTGCCAATAGCCGGTGAGAAATCCGAATTCGAGGGTGCCCTTGGTCACACGATTTCTGGCATCAAAATCCACACCCCACGCCGTTCCAACCAAAAAGAGCATGAACAGCACACCAGTCATTTCGATGATGAATTGTTCCCTTTTGAATCCCTTAAACATGAAAATTCCTTTTTGTTTGTCTGCAAATCATTCCGATGAGTTAGTCAGAGAATTTGCAAGTTAAGCCTCATTCAGCTTCCGGTTTCGGCAACTCCCTCGGGAGCATTTCATGAAATTCCAATAATGAGCAGGAATTTCCCATAATTGGAACCAACAATTCAATGAACTTTTTATTCTAAAGGGTTACAATCTTTAGACTATTGAGGTCAAAAAAATGGAATCTTCCCCTTTATCTTTGAACATGCCACTCAAGAAATCTGCGAAAGATCCCCTTGCGCGATTGTCTTTGGCCGTCCGCGAGTTAGATAAACTCATCAACCGGGCCAATCAACTGGCCCATCTCTCAGAACAAGCCCTCCCTATTGATCACTCCACCCAGTCTGACCAGTGCACCCCACCTCAACAGACCTGACTCTGATCGATTTAGTCAAAGCTATTTTCCTCAATCCGCATAAAATCCTTTTCTTCCCTCCACCAAAGAGAATTCCCATTTTTACAGTGATCAAGCTGTGAAAGCTTCCAACAAAAATCTCTGCAACTCAAACGGTTTCCCGAGAACTTTGGCAAGTGATTGCGCGGGGAAAGAGGGAGCCGTGCTTTAGATTGATTCCCAGGACTTGTGAGTCTTGAGTTTTTTGGAGTCAGGTAAACTCAGAGGGGAATTTTGCCGGGTTGCCGAATAGATGTTTGGGCCACGGCTGCAGACAGAGATTCGACCAGGCTTCACTTCCGGTGCATGGCTCGTTTTCTGAAACTGAATTGCGTTGGGAATTTGGCGGGATGAATGACAGAGTTGAACGATGCTTGCTAATGGTTCACCTGAGTTAACAGACAAGAAGTCTGGAGGGATTAAGGAGGAGAGTTGAAATGATCGATGCTGTCCCCTGGCTTACAATTCCGGTTGCCCTGTCCAGCGTTCTGGGTGAGACTACCTGTGGTGGGCGTGCAGGGCCTTGGCTTCCAATGAAAGCGATACCGTGTCTTGGGTGGAAGAAGACGACAGGTTTCCTTGGGGTTGGGGAACGACGGCTGCTTGGATGAGCGGAAGAGAAGCTTGGGTGAGGAAATTGGCGGCTGCTAATGCAGATAATTCACTCATGAGGCATCTCCTTTCCTGAAGGTCTTGTCGGTTCAGTTTCCGGGATTCTTGATCCATATTCGCCGGAAAAATCAGGACGTCTGTCTCATGCGTGCGGGAAAGATTTAGGGAAAGTTGCCGTCCTGTAGGCTATAGAATGCCGATCGCGTTGAGGAGGACGATAAACACAGCAACCGGGGCGATGTAACGTACGAGAGCCTGCCAGGCAAGGTAGAGGGTAGGGTTATGTATGTTGAGTTCGGATTGGGTGCTTTCGGCCTTCATGAGCCACCCGGCAAAGAGGGCAATGAGAATCCCACCCAGGGGGAGCATGAGATTGGATGTTACAAAATCTAACAGGTCAAAAAAGGTTAGACCGAAAAACTTGATTTCTGCCCACCAGTTGAATGACCAGACTGTCCCGAGGCCAATCAGCCAGGTGGTTACCCCTGAATACAGGGAAGCCTTGATTCGTGATAATCCAAAAGTTTCAATGAGCCAGGTGACCAGGGGCTCAATCAAAGAAATCGACGACGTCCAGGCGGCCACAAGCAAGAGGATGAAAAAGAGCGAACCGAAGGCGAGGCCGCCGGGCATGTTGCCGAACGCGACGGGCAGTGTTTGAAAGATGAGACCTGGCCCGGAGCCTGGTTCCATATTGTTTGCAAAGACGATTGGAAAAATGGCCATGCCGGCTAATAAGGCAACAAGGGTGTCAGCTAGGCCAATGATAATTGAGGTGGAGGCGATTGACGTGTCCTTGGGAACATACGAGCCATAGATCATGATGGTGCCCATGCCAAGACTGAGGCTAAAGAAGGCTTGCCCCATGGCTGTCAGCATGCTCGCGCCTGTCAATTTACTGAAGTCCGGCGTAAAGAGAAATTCCAGACCTTTTCCAAAAAAACCCGTGGTCATGCTGTAGGCGACCATAAGCAGCAAAAGCAGGAAAAGAGTCGGCATAAGAAATTGAATTGCTCTTTCCAATCCTCCTTTGACTCCCCCTGCCACGACGATCATGGTCATGGTCATAAATATCGTGTGCCAAATGAAGAGCGTGGTTCCGCTCCCTATAAAATTGTTAAAGGTGTCTGCAGCAAATTGGCCCGAGGTCCCGCTGAAAGCCCCCGCGCCTGATTTGAAAATATAGGCCAGCGTCCAGCCGCCAATGACACTGTAGTAGGAAAGGATCAACATGCCCGCCAAAGTGCCTGACCAGCCAACAATTTGCCACCATTGGGTGGTGTTGGTTTCTTCCGCCAGCACTTGCATTGAATGAATTGGGGTGGAACGTCCTCTCCGGCCCAACAAAATTTCGGCCATCATCAAGGGGATTCCCAGGGCTGCCACGCAGAGGATATACACCAGAACAAATGCACTACCTCCATTTTCTCCCGTGAGGTAGGGGAATTTCCAAATATTGCCCAACCCCACGGCCGCACCGGTGGCCGCAAGGATGAAGGTCCATCGGGAGGACCATTGGCCATGCATGGATTGTCGATCGGAAATATTCATTGAGGATTGGATTTCTACCTGGAGACCCGGTGGAGTGTAGTGGAGGTGCCAGGCACTTTCAAGGTCTTTGGAGCATACCTTGCGGAGAGATAATGTCTGACTTGAGATGTCACTCCTGTCTGACTATAGTGTCGTCTTCTCTGTTTCGATTGTGTTTTCTTCGGGATAAGTTGGAAGGATTGAATCGATGAGCGACGAACAACGAAATCGGAAAGTGATTGCTCTGGCCCCGATGCCGCCGGAAAAATCTGCCTATGCCCTGGCTCGGTATAGTCGTTCACCGGATTCCATTGAGGAGAGTCTGCGATGGGTTCATTCCCATTCTTCCGAAAAGTTTTGGGAGCAGTTTTATTTCGCCTATGGGCATGGCTCGATTGCCGATCTTGGGCATGCGACGGTGTGTTTCGAACATATTTCTGAACTGGCGGCTATTCGTCTTGAGGATGAACCTCTGTGGGATGGGCAAGCCAAATCCAGCCGCTATCAAAACTTTGCGGCAGCCGGCTGTTACGTGCCTAGCGAGATTGCTAATACGGAAATCGAAGGGGAATATCGCGGCATCCTTGGCAGCCTCTATAACATTTATCGGTTGCTGAAAGATCCGATCCAAACCCATTTGAAGAAGCGATATCCCAGGCCGGAAAGTATGAAACCCGCAGATTACGATCGAACCATCGGTGCTCGAACCTATGATGTCATTCGCTATCTGCTTCCACTGGCGGCTATGACGAATGTGGGGCAGGTGGTCAGTATTCGCACATTGGAAAAGCAAATCACGCGGTTGCTGTCTGCTCAATTGCCGGAATTGAAGGGGATTGGAGAAGATCTGAAGGATGCGTGTGCCAAGTCACCCTCAACGGTGTGGGCCGAGTTGCAGCAAGAAGAGAGCAAAGGGTTAGAGGCCTTGGCGCCGACCTTAGCCCGGTATGCGGGGGCTAACGAATATCAAGGTTCGGTATATAAGGACGTGCTTCGCCAGGTCAAAGGGCGACTCAAACAGGCCGGCTATGATGATCCGCAATCCTGGAAAGGGAGGGATCAGTCGGTTGATTTGCTGGAATCGCATGCACCCTTGGATGAATTAGTGACGACGCTGGTATACCGAGTGAGCCATGCCCCCTACCGGTTCCTCCTTGAGTGGGTACAACAGTGGTCGGAAAAAGAGAAACAGGAAGTGGTCGATGCCGCGCTACGCGGTCGTGGTCCTCATGACGATTTGATAAAGGAATTCCGTTCAGGGTATGCCTTTATCTTTGACATTCTGATGGATATCGGTGGGTGGCGGGATATGCACCGGCACCGCCGTTGTCAGCAGATTCAGCAAAATTTCACGACGATTCATGGGTACGAGGTGCCGTCCGTTTTATCGGAGGCAGGGGTGGAGAGAGAATATCGGCAAGCCATGGATGCCGTGCGACTGGATATAGAGCGGTTGCGTGTCAGCAATCAGGAGGCGGCTCTCTATGCCATTCCCTTTGGGTTTCGTGTTCGGTGTTTGTTTAAAATGGATTTTGCTGAAGTTGAGTATATTGCCAAATTGCGGTCCGGGGTCAAGGGCCATTGGTCGTATCGAACCGTGGCCTGGCTTATGAAGCAAAAGATGCTTGAGCGACACCCGTATCTAGGAAGCCTCATGGAGGCCACGTCGCCGGATATTGAAGACTCGCTGAGGCGTTAGCGAATGAATATGCATTATTGAACTCGATTAAAAGGATGTGGGCATGAGTATAGATTATGAGCATGTAATTAATGACGCCATTTGCCAGGGAGAATGGGATGTAGTCTACGCAAAGGCGCGAGAGTGGTCTGAACAGGCTGACTGCGGGCCTTTGCCCTATTTCGCGCTGAATGTCGTGTGCATGTTGCGGGGGGATTTTGCCGAAGCGTGGAATATCTATCCTCGGGCTTTTGGAGAAGAGGCCGATGTGCAACTGCTTCAGGAGTGGATGGCGCGCTTGCGGGTTCAGGGATCGGATGCGCCGGATTTTTTGTTATTTGAAGGAGTGTTCTATACGCAATCCGGACGGTTGGAGGAGGCAGCGGCCAGTTATGAACAAGTAGGAGCGTTGGCTCCCCACTCTCCCTATCCCTACTTTTTCCTGGCGCAAATTTATCAGGCCAAAGACCGCATCGATCAAGCCGTTAAAGCCTACCGCGAAGCGATTAAGCGGGACCCCTCCTATGTGGCGGCTCGCCTCAAACTCGGGGTGGCCTATCAGGATCAAGGGCAGTTGGAAATGGCCATTCTACAATATCGGGAAGTCCTGAAGCTCCGTCCCGATGATGCCTTTGGGCATACCAATCTGGCCTGTGCCTTAGCGGAACAAGGTAAAATTGAGCCGGCGATTGAAGAATATAAAAAGGCGTTGCAGATTGATCCTAATGATGCTGAAGTGTATTTCGCCTTGGGCGGTCTTTATGAAAACAAGGGGCGGCTGGATTTAGCGAAACGACAGTACGAAGAAGCCCTTCGGTTGGAACCAAACTTTGCTCCGGCCGCGACCGCGATCGGCTGGTTTTTATATGATAAGGGGCAAGACGATTTTGCCATGGATTATTTTAGTCGAGCGCTCAAAGCCAACCCTGATGATGCCCAAGCGACATTCGGGGTTGGCCGGATCTATGAAGAAAAGCGCAAGCCGGAACTGGCGGTGCAGCATTATCAGCGGGCACTGTCTTTAGAAAAAGACCCGGACAAGAAGATGCGCATTCTCAATTTTATGGATAAATTGCTTGGATAGATTAAATAGCAGTAGGGGGCGGACGGGCATCAGGCATTCTTCGAAAGCGGTGAGAAGTTATTCCTTCCGAAAGAACTCTTGAATGACTGATATTTGAGGATTGAGGTCTCCGGTGTTTCGTACTTCCCGGCGTATCTGCTCTTGTAAATAGGATGAGTATCCCACCTTGTTGACGAAAAGCGCGAAAAATTGATCAGGTGGAAGCGCAGTCTGGGTTCGCAATTCCTCAACAATGTCATCACTGATGGGGATCAAAGTACTCCCGATGTGAAGAATGACTTTATAGTAATTCCCGTCCCCCCGTTGTTCCAATCTGAGACCCGTCTGTGTTCCCAAGTTGTTCTCCAACCTTCCTGAAAATCTATGAAAGCCTTCTCCAATCGCCGGTCATTGTAGGGTATCCAAAATTGGAATAACAAGGTTGCGTCCTCTTCTTGACTGGTCTAGGACCCTGTGCTAGCGTAACCTCTTTTTTCACACTGGTGAAGTTCCGTAATTCAATAGGTATGACGCCGGTTTAGGCATGGAGGACGAGTCAAGTAATGGCGCGGTTATATAACTTTAGTGCGGGTCCGGCGATCTTGCCGGAAGAGGTGTTAAAGCAGGCTCAAGCCGAATTGCCGGATTGGCATGGCTGTGGCGCATCAATTATGGAAATGAGCCATCGTGGGAAAGAGTTTGTTTCGGTGGCTGCAGAAGCCGAGCAAGATGTCCGCGATTTATTGGGAGTCCCTGCTAATTATAAAGTGCTTTTTTTGCAAGGCGGGGCGTCCACGCAATTTGCCACCATTCCCATGAATATTTTACGTGGGAAAAGTAAAGCTGATTACATTCTAACCGGTGCGTGGGGCAAAAAAGCTGTAAGCGATGCCAAAAAATATTGTGTGGTCAATGTTGCAGCATCTTCCGAAAGCGATAAATTTACGAGTATTCCACCATTTGAAGGTTGGGCATTAAGTCAGGATGCTGCCTATGTGCATTACACGCCCAATGAAACGATCGGTGGGGTGGAATTTCACTGGGTCCCGGACACCGGCGAGGTGCCGTTAGTTGCCGATTTTTCATCCACTATTTTATCGCGTCCCATTGATGTCAGTCGGTTCGGAATCATTTATGCTGGCGCACAAAAAAATATTGGCCCAGCCGGTTTGACATTAGTGATTGTGCGGGACGACCTCATTGGAAATGCGTTGCCGATTACCCCAAGCGTGTACGATTATGCCAAACAAGCAGAAGCGGATTCTATGTTGAATACACCGCCAACTTATGCCGTGTATATTGCGGGTTTGGTGTTTAAATGGTTAAAAAAACAAGGTGGGCTTTCGGCGATGGGTGCCATCAATCAACGAAAGGCCGGTAAACTCTATGCAGCCATTGATGGGTCTAGGTTTTACCGAAATCCCGTGGAAAAGGCCTCTCGTTCCTGGATGAACGTCCCCTTCGTGTTGGCCAATCCGGATTTGGATAAGGCCTTTCTTGCAGGAGCGACAGATGCAGGATTAACAACCCTTGAAGGCCATCGTTCTGTTGGCGGAATGCGCGCCAGTATTTATAACGCGATGCCTGAAGCTGGCGTTGATGCGTTAATTGACTTTATGGCGGACTTTGAGAAACGCAAAGCCTAACGTCTCCTCGGAAATACGGTTTCGAATGACTCGCCAAGATAATGGTGCGGGTATGTTTGCGACAACCCTGTGTGTGAATGAGATGCCCTTTGAAATGGCAAGAGTGCTCAAGATTTCCCCGTGAGAAATAAAGTGGGGCCTCCCCTATATTGGAGATACTATGAATATTTTAGTGAGTGACAGCCTTTCCCCTAAAGGAGTTGAAGTCTTAGAGCGTGCCGGATTTTCGGTGGATGTTAAAACCAAGCTCACGAAAGAGGAATTGCTTCAAGAAATTCCCAAATATGAAGGTTTAGTTGTTCGGTCTGCAACCAAAGTCACTAAAGACGTGATTGAGGCAGGCAGTCGTCTTCGTATTGTGGGACGTGCCGGAACCGGTTTAGATAATGTTGACAGTGAGGCGGCAACCCGGCGCGGTATTGTGGTCATGAATACTCCAGGTGGAAATACAATTACCACTGCGGAGCACACAATGTCGATGATTGCTTCGATGAGTCGAAAGATTCCACAGGCGACCATGTCCATGAAGGCAGGTAAGTGGGAAAAAACCCGGTTCATGGGAACGGAACTCTATAACAAAACTTTGGGGTTGGTAGGGTTAGGCCAGATTGGGTCGTATGTTGCAAAATTGGCCCAGGGATGGTCCATGAATGTCATTGGCTATGATCCCTATTTGGCCGTGGAGCGGGCCAAACAAATGGGGATTGAAGTGGTGGATTTAAATGAATTGTTCCATCGTTCTGATGTGATTTCGGTTCATACGCCCTTGACCAATGAAACGAGAGGCCTCATTAACACCGAGACCATAGCAAAGATGAAAGATGGGGTCATGATCGTGAATTGTGCCAGAGGCGGTATCATTAATGAACTGGATTTATGCGAAGCGTTGAAATCCCAGAAAGTTGCCGCGGCGGCCTTTGATGTGTTTGAAAATGAGCCAGTGGATCCCAAGCATCCTCTCATGGATCTTGATAACTTTATCTGCACCCCTCATATAGGTGCTTCTACCGAAGAAGCTCAAGAGAATGTGGCAATTGGAATTGCTGAACAATTCGTTGATTATTTCAAGCGAGGCATTGCCAGAGGGGCTGTAAACGTTCCCTCTGTGGCACCTGAAGTGCTTCCCCAACTGCAGCCCTATTTGGTCTTGGCCGAACGTATGGGTCGATTTCAGGCCCAATTATTAGATGGAGGGATTAAATCCGTTACCGTTGAATATTTTGGTGAAGTGGCTCAACTTACCGTGGCACCCGTGACCGTCGCTGTGTTAAAGGGCCTTCTCTCACCTATTTTGGAAGATGTCATCAATTACGTGAATGCCCCTATCGTGGCAAAAGAACGTGGTATTGAAGTGAAGGAAGTGAAAAGTAGTGATGCCGGAGACTTCTCCAGTTTAATCCGGATTAAAGTCGAAGCTGGTTCTCATACGTATTCCCTGGGGGGAACTCTTTTTCATCGTCAAGAACCGCGTTTTGTCGAAATTAACCAATTTCAGGTCGAGGTGGTCTCGGAAGGCCAAATGATTTTGATCGATAACGTGGATCGCCCAGGGGTGATTGGTATGGTGGGTCAGATTTTAGGCCAGCATGATGTCAACATTGCCAGGATGCAATGCGCCAGAGTCGAGCGGGGAGCATCAGCACTGCTGATTATTGGTCTGGATGCCCCGCTTGCTTCCGCCGTATTGGATCTTCTCAAGAAAGAGAAAGATATTCTGTCTGTTCGCATGGTTGACCTTAGCTAGCTTGACGGCTTCTTTCTGCAGACTATCTTGGCCAAACAATTCGAGTTGGCAGGTTCTCTTCCTTACGCCCCATGAAACCACTCCGCTCGCTTATCCCCATTGGCACAGCTACATTACTTCCCCATACGGCGCAAAGCGTTCGGTGGTTGGAAGATCAATTGTTGGCGCATTGTTCGACCTGGGGCTATCAGGAAATCATTCTTCCTACCTTTGAGTATCTTGATGTATTAGCCGTGGGCTTGGCTCCTGAAATCCTGGAGAAATGCTATAAATTTGCGGATTGGGGGTCAGGCCGAATTCTGGTCTTGCGACCTGATGCGACCGCACAGATTGCCCGGATGGTGGCCATGGGCCTCGGAGGAGATGCTCTTCCCTTGCGGTTTTCTTATCGGACCACGGTTTTTCGGTATGAACCGGAACATCGTGGACGGGACCGTGAAGTATTTCAGGTCGGATCTGAACTGCTCGGCAAGGATACTTCTCAAAGTGATGCCGAAGTCGTGACTTTATTGGCGGGGCTTCTGGAACGGATTGGATTGCCAGAATGGAAAATTTCTCTTGGTCATGTCGGATTTTTTAAAGCGTTGTTGGCCCAATCCGGTCTGTCACTCAGTGGGCGAAAGCAGGCAGAAATCGCGGCAGCCCATAAAGACCTTCCTCAGCTGGAAAAAATTTTAGAGACTGAACGGTTATCTCGTTCTAAGGTAAAGGACATATTGCAAGTGCCGGAACGGTACGGCCGTGACGAAGTGCTGGAATGGGGGATGCGAATCGCTGGGAAGGATACGCAATTGCTTAAGCCCTTACAACGTCTGACGCAGGTGTATCGGCAATTGATCGCAAACGGCGTGCAAGATTATATTCTTTTGGACCTTGGGGAATTTCGTGGTTTTGACTATTACGATGGTGTCGTATTTGACGTCTTTACCTCTACGTTCGGCAGTGAAATCGGTGGAGGAGGGCGTTACAATCATTTGGTTGGGCGGTTTGGCCGGGACCTGTCTGCCATTGGATTAGGGCTGGATTTGGACCGCGTGTTTTCCGCCTTGGAGCGGGGAGGAAAGGTGAGCGGCAATGGATTGAAGCCTGTCAGAATTTTTACTTCTCCTCATCAGTCTGAGGCATCCTTCGCTCTTGCTCAGCGATTACGGGGGGCTGGAATTTGTGTGATTGAAGAAATGATAGAAGGTTCTCCAAAATCGGCCTTGAGCTGGGTTACCACAGTTGCTCGGCGTCGAGGGGTGCCGAGTGCAATGATTTTTGAAGAAAAGACATCCACCCCGCAATCGGTGCTCTTGTTGGAATTCACCTCTTTTTCTCAAAAGCCCCGGCAAACCCGGATGCTAGTTCAAGAACTTCCTCAACGGTTACAAGCATTCAGCCATGGCAATATCTGAAGCACCAGAGATCCGAGTCCCTCCCCAAAATCTCGAAGCGGAACAATCCGTCCTTGGCGCCATTCTTCTTGATAATGCGGCGCTTAATCGAGCGATGGAAATCTTGTCGGAGGATGACTTTTATCGAACGGGCAACCGGATCGTGTATCGTGGCATGGTGGCATTGTCAGAGCGGAATCAACCTGTTGATCAAATTACTCTGACAGACTATTTGCGAGGGACCGGCGAACTCGACCAGATCGGGGGCGCTTCGTATATTGCAGAAATCGTACAGGTGGTTCCCAGTGCCGCCAATATCCGGTATCACAGTAATATTGTTCGAGATAAATCCTTGCTTCGTGGCCTTGTTCAAACCGCCACTGAGGTGGCCATGCGAGGCTATGAGGGGACGACGGGGACGAATGAACTCCTTGAATTTGCCGAACGCGAAATTTTTCGATTGGCCCAGGGGCATTTGGGAGGAACTTTTGCGCCTGTCAGTAGTATCATTAAGGATAGTGTTGAGATTGTTGACCGGTTGTATAGCCGAAAAGAACGGATCACCGGAGTGCCCACCGGGTTTTCGGATTTGGATAATATGCTGGCTGGGCTTCAACCATCTGATTTAATTATCGTGGCGGGTAGGCCGAGTATGGGGAAGACCAGTTTGGCCTTAGGGATGGTCGAGTATGCTTCTCTTCGATCCAATGCCGTAGTCGGAATCTTTAGTTTAGAGATGTCCCGTGCGCAGCTGGTTTTGCGTATGTTGAGTTCCCAGGCGCTATTAGACTCTCATGCTCTCCGGACTGGGCAGTTAACGAAACATGACTGGGTAGCCTTAACTGAGGCAGCGAGTCGGCTGGAGCAGGCCAGGATTTTCATAGACGATTCTGGAAATTTAACTCTTCAACAAATGCGAGGGAAGGCTCGACGGTTGAAAGCCGAACATGGTTTGGACCTCCTGGTGGTCGATTATTTGCAATTGATGGAAGGGCGTGGAGATTCAGAATCTCGCCAACAAGAAATTTCGGATATTTCCCGGGCCTTAAAAGGATTGGCAAAAGAATTGAATATTCCTGTGATTGCCCTTTCTCAGTTAAGCCGGGCGGTGGAAAATCGAAAACCGCCCATCCCCGTGCTGGCTGATTTGCGGGAGTCGGGTGCGATTGAGCAAGATGCCGATGTGGTAATGTTTATCTATCGCGAGGAGGTCTATGAGCCTGATACGGAGCAGAAAGGCATTGCGCAAATCCTGGTGAGAAAACACCGGAATGGACCGATTGGAGAAGTGGATCTGCAATTTCATGACCGGTATGCCAAATTTAATAACTTAACGAGAGAGAGACAGGCTGGTATAGTATAAAGAATTGTTGAGGGACGGCATATGAATTCTAAAACTGTGCAAGCTATGGCGAAGAAGGTTAGGGCAGGACAGACATTCCCCATGTGGTTGGGTCGGCTGAGAACGCTTTTGTGGGGAATTCCACTTCTGGTGGTGTCCTGTGGGACAGCTCCCCCTCCCACTTTGAATGGACAGGAAGCGTCCATGGTAACGCGGGAAACTGTCCACCCTCAGGCCTACTATCACTTCCTTCGAGGTTCCCTTGCCGAGTTGAATAACAATGCCACAACAGCTTTAGAGGAATATCAAGCAGGTTTGGCATTTGACGCGGATTCGAAGTTTTTAAAATTTCGACTTGCCAAACTGCATTTCTCTATGTCGCATTTGACTGAAGCCGTGGACCTAGCAAGACAAATCCCTGTGTCGGAAATTTCTCAGGCGGCAATGTTTTTCGATTTGGCGAAAATTTTTGCCGGGGGAGGGGATACCGGGCGAGCTGTGGAAATTTTGGCTGAAGGGGAACGACATTTTCCTCAGGATGAACGGATATACATTTCTCATGGGACTCTTCTGTTAAATATCAAAGAGCTTCAAATGGCTGAAGATGTATTCCATGATTTATTAGTTCATGTCCCTGGCTCCGCTGAAGCCCATTATTATTTGGGGGTGATTGCTTTGGAGGCGAAAACGAAACAGGAAGCCAAGGACCATTTTCAGGATGCCATTGCTCTTCATCCCACCTTTGAAAGGGCGTACCTGAAGTTGGTGGCCATTTCCGAAGAAGCAGAGGAGCCTCAGGAGGCTATTGAACTTTTGGAGCGCTACTTGATTGAGGTCAATCCGCATCATCGGGAATTCCGGTTGCGTGTTATCCGGCTATATATTGGCCAACATAACACGGACAAGGCTTTGAACCATTTGGATTATTTTCTCCAGCAAAATCCAGATGATTTGCATGCGCAGATTCTAAAGGCTCAAATTTATGGTGAAATGGGGAATTTTCCGGCTGCAATCGAGCAGTTAAACGCCATTCTGCGCGTGAGACCTAACGAATTGCGTGTTCGTGACTTTCTGGGATTGTTATATGAGGAAATGAAGGATTATGACCGCGCGATTCAGGCCTATCGAACGAATGTCCAAATGGACGACACTTTTTTTGATAGTATTCTGCATTTAGGCTTTGTGTCCTACCGGTTAAAACGAAACCAGGAAGCTCTCTCGTATTTGGATCAGGCCGTAAGCCTCAATCCTAACCGGCCAGAGCCGTATTTATTGTTGGGGCTGACCCATTTTCAAATGGAAGAATATCACAAGGCCAAGGCCAGATTAGAGGAGGGTATTCACCATGACCCCTCAAATGCCGAACTCCATTTTAATTTAGGCACGGTCTATGACAAATTAGACCATTTCGATAAAGTGGTCCGGGAAATGGAACAGGCTTTGGAGTTGGATCCGGAACATGCGGATGCCTTGAATTATTTGGGGTATAGCTATGCCGATCGCGGCATCAAGGGGGAGCAGGCCTTGTCCCTTACGCAACGTGCCGTTGCCTTAAAACCGAATAATGGGTATTACGTGGACAGTTTAGCTTGGGCACTCTATAAGCTGGGACGTATTGAAGAAGCACTGGAAGCGATTCAACGAGCGGTCTCTTTAGTGTCCGATGATCCTGTTATTTATGAACATTTGGGGGATATTTTCTTAAAGCAAGATGAGCGAAATAAGGCACGAGAGGCCTGGCTTCATTCGCTGCAACTCGATTCAACAAATAAGTTGTTGGGTAAGCGGTTTCGTGAGGCCGGTTTTGGGGAACCGATTCCTACCCTTTCCCATCAGTCTACCCTGTCCCCTTAGGTTCTGACCCTTCTAGATATTTCGCTGTGATTTACCCAATAAATTTTTCAAGTGATACCTCCAGTTTATTTTAAAAGGTGATATGAGCCTTCTTGATAGGTTCCGTGACTGAGTCATTTTCAGCCGCTGATTCTTAAGACTTGCTTTCTTCCTGGCGAATAAATAGTCACACCTGTTTGTATTTGCCTTGCATGAAGATGTGGCCCTCCATTTTTTGTGTCCCTGAAATGGTCCGTTATATGAATTTTTGTGACGTTTAATGTCGTTTCATTGCCGTCTTTAAGGCCGTGTTAATTTTCATTGGAGCCCTGGCTACTTGAGAAAACCAGGTGTACCATCATCCGAGGGTGAGATATATAACAATCTGTTGGAGATAGTTCTCCATGGAGGATTCGTAGGATGCTGACTCAACTCAATGAACAAAAGGGTTTCAGTTTAACGGAGCTGATGATTGTGGTGGCAATTATTGGAATATTGGCGACTATAGCCATTCCAAATTTTTTGCGTTATCAAGCTAAGGCCAAGCAAACGGAGGCCAAAAGCAATTTGGTGGCAATCCATACCGCAGAAATTGCCTATTTTGCTGAAAATAATGGGTATATAGACGATTTTAATGCAATTGGGTTTGGCATGAGTGGGTCTTCGCAGCGATATTTTTATAAAATCGGCAATGCCAATCTTGGAACTTTACCTCCCGGGTGTACCGACCCGAATTTGGATTCTGTGAGTGCACTAGGTTTTACGGCGGTTGCCATTGGAAACATTGATGGAGATGCAACCTGCGACGTGTGGACCATTAATGAGGGAAAGGTCATCACGAATGTGACGAATGATGTGTCTTCCTAGTTTTGTTGTGTCAGAGCGCAATGGATTCAACGGTAACCAACTCAAGAAAAGTTGATTTTCCCCGAACTTAAATTGAATCGATTAACGTGATCTCAAGAGGGGGCAACAGTGGACATACTCGAAAAAATAAAAAATCGGTCAGCCAATGTGGGAGTGATTGGATTGGGATATGTGGGGCTTCCCTTAGCCGTTCTTCAAGCTAAAGCGGGGTACCATGTATTTGGGGTGGATGAAGTGGTAGCCAAGGTTGAAATGGTGAACCAAGGGCGTAATTATATTTTGGATGTGGTGGACTCTGAGTTACGAGAAGTCGTAGACCAAAAAAAATTACAGGCGACAACTGATTTTTCCGTATTGCGGCAGTGCGATGTCATACTTATCTGTGTGCCGACTCCTCTAACCAAAAATAAGGAACCGGATATCTCGGCAATTGTAAAAGTTCTTGGGCATCTTGCCGATAATTCACATCCGAATATGCTCGTTGTATTAGAAAGTACAACCTATCCAGGAACAACCGAGGAAGTCATTTTACCTGCCTTGACAGCAAAGGGTTTAACGGCTGGAAAAGATCTGTTTGTCGCATTTTCCCCAGAACGGGTTGACCCCGGAAATACTGAGTTTAAGACTCATAACACTTTTAAGTTGGTGGGTGGTGTTACCAAAGTTTGCGGGGAAGTTGCCAAAGCCTTTTATGAACAATCCATCGTGAAAATCTTCCCTCTCAGCTCTCCACGTGTTGCGGAAATGGCGAAGGTCTTTGAAAATGTTTTTCGCTCAGTAAATATTGCATTAGTGAATGAGCTCACTTTGTTGTGTGACCGGATGAATATTAATGTTTATGAAGTGATTGATGCCGCAGCCACAAAGAACTTTGGCTTCATGCCTTTTTATCCTGGCCCTGGCGTGGGTGGACATTGCATCCCCCTGGATCCATATTATTTAGCGTGGAAGTCAAAAGAGTATGATGTCCATACCAGGTTCATTGAGCTGGCTGGGGAAATCAACGAAAATATGCCCTATTTCGTAATGAATAAGGTTCAGCGGATTTTAAATCAACGAGGTCAATGCTTAAAAGATTCAATCATTCTAGTATTGGGAGTAACCTATAAAGCCGACATTGAAGACCCACGTGAATCGCCTGCCACCAAAGTCATGGAACTATTGCAACATGAAGGAGCAACGCTGCAATATTCAGACCCCTTTACTCCTTCCCTTATTATTCAAGGAAAGGAATATAAATCTCAACAGATAAATCCTGAATTGTTAAAGCGCAGTGCGTGCGCCCTGATTTTGACCGCGCATTCTGCTTTTGATTACCAGTTGATCGTTGAGCACGCTCCCGTGGTATTTGATACCCGGAACGGAACTCGTCAGGTGAAGCATCACCGTGATCGTATTGTGTTGCTTTCAACCTAAGGAGCGTTTCAGTAGAAAACACATTCGGCTTGACAGTCTAACTGTATTTAGCTATAAAGCCCTGTTTAAACAGGGCTTTTTTGTGCTTGTGAATCTCTCATTTGTTGGCAGCACTCCCCCACAAATTGCATTATTAAAAGTAGAATCGCTGAAAGACCTACCGCATGAAGTTGCTCAAGCAATTCTTAGTACGGTTATCGGGGAATATCTTTGAAACCCTGACTCCAAAGTTGGGACCCTATCGTGTAAAGCAAAAGCCACCGCCCCTTAAGCTGGTTTCCCATAACCCTCATCCAGAGGTTTCTCAGGATCGCCCTCTCCAACGAACAGCCAATCTTGGCCATATGAGTGCTCTGGAATCAGCTCTTCAAAAAGGGGAAGACTGGTTACTGAACATGCAAGATCCTGAACAGGGATTTTGGGTAGAGGAGCTGGAAGCGGATACGACCTTGACCTCTGAGTATGTGATGCTTCGACGGTTTCTGGATTTGGTTGATCTGGATAGAGAGCGGAAAGCCACTCGGTATTTACTTCATACTCAGCTCGAGGATGGGGGTTGGCCGATTTTTTTCGGAGGGCCTGCAGATATAAGTGCATCGGTAAAGGCCTATTTTGCGCTCAAACTGGCGGGGGTTTCTCCTGATGAGCCTGTGTTGCAGCGTGCGAGAAGTTTCATTCTCGGCAAGGGTGGTGTCGTTCAGGCCAATGTCTTCACCAAAATTACCCTAGCATTATTCGGGCAATATGATTGGCGCGGGATACCGTGTATGCCTCCAGAAATATTCTTAGCCCCTCGATGGTTTTATTTTAATTTATATGCCGTTTCTTATTGGTCCCGTGCAGTTATTATCCCGCTTTTAATTATTTTTGCCCATCGACCTCTGTGCACCATCCCCAAGGAGCAAGGGATTGATGAACTGTTTCTTCAGCCTCGTCAAGAGGTGGACTATGCTCATGTGCCACCGTTGCATAGGGATTCCACACTCATAAGCTGGCGGAATTTTTTTGTTTGGGTCGATGGGCTGCTTCGTTTATATGAGGCCTATCCCATAAGGGCCCTCCGGAAAAAGGCTTTGAGTAGCGTGCAGTCTTGGATGCTTGAACATATGGGTGGAGAAGGAGGATTGGGAGCCATCTATCCGGCAATGGCCTATTCGGTTTTTGCCCTTCGAGCTTTGGGATACTCTACCGATCATCCGTTGGTTCAAAAAGCATTGAGGGAAATAGAAGCACTTGAAATTTACTCGAATCCTGGTAATACCCCAACGCCCACTATGCTGCATTTACAGCCTTGTCATTCTCCAGTTTGGGATACAGCCTTAACGATGAATGCGCTGATCGAACGGGGCCTTGCGCTGGACCATTCGTCCTTGCAACGTGCGGATGCCTGGTTACGATCCCGTCAGTGTCAAAAAGTGGGAGATTGGGCCGTGTCGGCTCCAAAAGCTCGGTCTGGTGGATGGGCCTTCCAATTTGAAAATGAATGGTATCCCGATGTCGATGATACCGCGGCTGTGGTGACGGGGTTGGCCAAGATCAATCCTGCCGACATGTTCGGTTCAGATGAGGCCCTTGAGCGAGGGTTACGATGGGCTTTGGCGTTGCAGGGGTCGGATGGTGGTTGGGGGGCATATGATAAGGATAACAATAAATTAATTTTCAATAAGATTCCCTTTGCGGATCATCAGGCTCTTTTGGATCCCAGTACGGCCGATTTAACCGGTCGATGCTTGGAAATGTTAGGAACGTTAGGGTATGACCAGTCTTACCCTGCCGTGAACCCCGCAATTGGGTTCTTACGCCAGGAGCAAGAGCCAAACGGAAGTTGGTATGGCCGATGGGGGGTCAATTATATTTATGGGACCTGGTGTGTCCTTTCAGGTCTTCGTGCAATAGGCATGGATATGACGGTGCCGTGGATCCAGCAGGCGGTGATTTGGCTAGAGTCCGTTCAGAACTCTGATGGGGGTTGGGGGGAATCCTGTGATTCTTACGCTGATGTGGAGAAGGCCGGGCGAGGAGAAAGTGCGGCATCTCAAACGTCCTGGGCGCTCATGGCCCTCCTTCAAGCTGGAGAATCGGACTCCATAAGTGTTGTCCGGGGAGTCAATTGGCTCATTCGCCATCAACGTGAGAATGGAGTTTGGGATGAGCCGTTTCATACGGGTACCGGGTTCCCCAGGGTCTTTTATTTACGGTATCATGGCTATTTTAAGTATTTTCCCATCTGGGCCCTGGGTATGTACCGGAATGTAAAAATAACCGGGGAAGCAAGGGCCGATCAATTACGAAAGGCCGCACAAGTGGCCAGACGCCAGAATAAGCTTGTGTAATTTCGGTCCTGACTGCCTGCCTTTTGAATATTTCCCACTCCCCGATGATGGCAGGAGCCTCCTCTGATCAGAATCGTCATTTTGACTGCAACCCATCTAGAGTTTAACGCTGTTGGCCGGACTCTTCCCCGTGTGTGCTCCGCCAATCGCCCTGGGTACGCCGGCCTAGAGAGTCAAGGTGCTTCAACCCATGTGTTGTTAGTGAAGACGGGAATAGGTCCAGGAAAGGCTGAAAGGGTTACCCGGCAAATTTTAGAGAGCGAAGCATGGGATGTCGTCATTTCTACCGGTTTTGCCGGCGCTCTCAATGCTTCCCCAATCGGATCGCTGGTGATCGGTCAAGAGGTTCTGTTTGGGGAGTCTACAGAGATGTTCTCTGATTCTGATTTGCCACGAATTGTGTGTCATCCTGAGTGGGTCAAAGCGGCATTAAGGGTCCCATTGATGGATGGGTGCCATCTTCAAGCTGGTCGGTTTGTAACGACGGATCGAGTGCTCACACAGGCTTCACAAAAACGTATTCTGGGAGAACGGACCGGGGCCATGGCTGTAGATATGGAGAGTGGAGCTATAGGCGAAGTGGCGAAGCAGTATGGTTTCCCTTTTCTGATTATTCGTGCGATTTCTGATGGTATTAAGGAGGATTTACCGGTAGACTTCAATATGTTTCTCAAGCCGTTTGGGTGGGTTGGTGGTATAGGACAGGTCCTATCCTCACCTCGATGTTGGAAGGGATTTTTTCGTTTGTATCGGCATTCGAGGCAGGCCGGAATCCAACTTTCTGGTTTTTTTGAAAATTTTTTCCCGATTGTTTCAGCCCAAACTTTCTCCATGGCCATCAATAAATCTGGCGCGGAAATTCCATGATATTATTGCAACAAATTGGGAAACGGACTCTATTCTTGATAGAAGAAATGGGGGCCATGTTTGTGTTTTTGATACGGACGTTTGGATGGTTGTTCCGACCACCGGTGAGAATCGCTCAAATTGTCAAGCAAATGCATTTTGTGGGTTTCAAGTCTTCTTTTGTTGTGATTCTGACGGCGTTATTTACCGGGATGGTGTTAGCGCTTCAAGGGTACTATTCCCTGAGGAAGTTTGGGTCTGAAGGTTTGCTAGGGTCTGCGGTGGCAATAAGTATGATCCGTGAGCTAGGTCCGGTATTAGCGTCATTGATGGTGACGGCTCGCGCGGGATCAGCCATGACCGCAGAAATCGGGATAATGCGTATTACCGAGCAAATTGACGCATTGGAGACCATGGCGATCAATTCTTTGCAGTATTTGATTACTCCCAAGGTGGTTGCGTCGCTTATTTCGGTACCCTTGTTGGTTGCTATGTTTGACGTGGTGGGAATTTGGGGGGGGTATCTGGTTGGGGTCAAGTTGCTTGGAGTCAGCGGGGGATCCTATTGGAGTTCAATCGAATCAGCGGTGGAATGGAAAGATGTTTATGGGGGGATCTTAAAGTCAATTAGTTTTGGCCTGATTATCAGCTGGGTCTGCTGCTATAAAGGTTATTACACGAGAATGAGTGCCGAGGGTCTAGGAAAAGCTACCACTGAATCTGTGGTCTTGGCGGCAGTTCTTATATTGGTGTGGGACTATTTTTTAACCTCCGTCCTTATGTAACGTTACGCAAGTCTATGAGTCTACCGATGGTCATAAAACTGGAGGGGGTGGAAAAGACCTTAGGGGGACAGGCTGTGCTCAAAGGGGTCACTCTCGATATTCCTAAGGGTAAAATTACGACGATTATCGGTCCGAGCGGTGAGGGCAAAAGTGTGATGCTTAAGCACATCATTGGATTGATTCGCCCGGATCGAGGCCGAGTCATTATTGATGGAACGGATCTTACGGAAATTAATGACCAAGAATTGAATGACATACGTAAAAAGTTTGCTATGTTGTTTCAATCGGCTGCCTTGTTTGATTCTATGAATGTATTTGATAATGTCGCTTTTCCCTTGCGAGAAAAACGCATGATGACTGAACAGGAAATTTGTCGATGGGTGCCAGAGATGCTGGAGAGGGTAGGGTTGGACAAGATGGGCCATAAATTTCCGGCAGAACTGAGCGGAGGAATGAAGAAACGTGCAGGATTGGCCAGGGCACTGGTAATGGGGCCGGAGATTCTTTTGTTTGATGAACCGACAACGGGGTTGGACCCGTTGATGGCCCATGCCATCCATGACCTCATTTTGGCCATGCATAAATCCTTTGGATTTACCGGTGTGATGGTGAGTCATGAAATCCCAGAGATCTTCCCTATCTCTGATTGGGTTGCTATGTTAAAGAATGGAAAGATTATTGCTATGTGTCCTTCAAATGAATTTCAGCAGACTGCCGATCCTGTGGTGCGGGAGTTTATTTCGGTCAATAATGGCATTCACCTCGCTCAAGTCTGAATTTCCTGGCTCTCGAGTGTGGGTTAGGGAGTGAAATGGATATTAGTGTTACGCTGAACTATATGCCTTATCCTTCCCGGGCCTTGCCCCAATAAAACATCAATTACCCTAATTTAATTTTTATGATTGAACGTGGAAAACTTGAATTAATCGTCGGAATATTTGTGTTAGTGGGGGTCATCTGCCTTGGGTATTTGGCCATCAAGCTTGGAAAGCTTGAGCTGGTTGGAGGGGATTATTACGAACTCCAGGCAGAATTTTCTTCCACTTCCGGGTTGAAAAACGGAGCGTCGGTAGAAATCGCCGGAGTAGAGGTGGGCCGGGTAAAAAAAATCGGACTGAAAGAAGATCGGGCTCAAGTGGTCCTAGCGATCCAGGATGGGATCCCGGTGTTTGACGATGCGATTGCTTCAATCAAGACTCGTGGCATTATCGGAGAAAAATTCATGGAATTATCTCCCGGCGGGGCGGGAGAGCGTTTGAAGACTGGTGGGACCATTGTGGACACTGAATCTGGAATTGACCTAGAGCAGGTGATTAGTCAATTTATCCATGGCAATGTTGAGTGATGCTTTTTGGTGAAATAAATGTGGAGGAAATATGCAAAGGGAATTGGTTAAGAAACCTGAGTTAAAGGTGAGGACCAGAGAAGGTGAACCACGAAGGCTGCAGTTTAAAAATTCTTCAAGAAATGTGGCAGTAATATTTCTTGGTTGGATAGTAGTTTCTTTTGCCTGTTTGACTGCCGCGTGGGGAGGAGGTACTCCAACGGGGGCAGTCAAGGAAACCGTTGATCAGGTTTTTGTGGTGCTGAGGGATCAAGCATTAAAGGACCCTGCGAGAGAGACGGAACGTCGAGCGAAGCTGGAAGAAATTATCGGAAAGCGATTTGATTATGCCGAAATGGCCAAGCGTACCCTGGCTTCTCAGTGGAAGGGGTTAAGTACAGAGCAACAACAAGAATTTGTGACCCTATTTCAGCAGTTTTTGGCAAATTCCTACGTCGGCAATGTAGACGGGTATTCGGGGGAAGAAGTGGAGTACCTCAAGGAGCGCGAAAAGGGAGAATTTGCTGAAGTCCAGACCAAAGTGGTGTCTCCGAAAGTGCAAATACCCTTAGACTATCGTCTGTTGCAAAAAAATGGAGAGTGGCGGGTGTATGACGTAGTGATAGATGGAGTAAGTTTGATGAAAAATTACCGTGGGCAATTTTCCCGTATTATTAACTCCTCATCGTTTGAAGCTCTTCTCGAGAAGCTTCGTTCAAAAGCCGACCTGGGGACTTCGTCCTAAGGAGTCGGTTTTGTGATATCGTTTCGTTCGTGGGGCCTGGTGTTCTCGTGCCTGGCCTTAGGCGGCGTTATCCTTCCCTCTTCTACAGTCCTCGCCGAAAATTCTTTTTTTGTGGTTCCTGCGTTTTCTACCTCCAAAAATGATGGACAAGACTTTGGGTTGATTGCCCCGTCATTGAATTCAGATGCGGAAGGTAATCTTCGTTCTCTCTTTGCCCCGATGCTGATTCACAATTCATTTTTAGGAGTCCGGGGAACCTTGAACTATTTTCATTATTGGTCTGGTGGGAGGCAAATGGAGACAGTTGGTTCGTATACTGAGGAAATTGAACGAAAGCTGAAGTTTCGTTACCAGGATCCTGGGTTTATCGAAGGGCTGTTCTTTGTGGATGTTGGAGCACAGTTTTTCAAAAATGCGACCAAGCGGTTTTATGGTTTAGGGCAAACCACTCCCAAAGGTAATGAATCAAACTATACGGGGCGTGAAATTCAAATTCATTGGAACTTTGGTATTCATTTGAATGATGTGACGCGATTATCCGTTAACCAAAGGTTTCGAAATGTTGAAATTCAACCGGGAGGTGTAGATGACGAGCCATATACTAAGGATCGTTTCCCACGGGATCCGGGGATAAAAGGTGCGACGATTCTGGCCCACCGTCTGGTGTTCCAATATGATACCAGAGATAACCTCAATACCCCGACCGCGGGCACCCGAGTAGAAGCATTTGGGGAATTGGCGCAGAACTTTGATTTTGGGAAAGAAGAGGATCTGTTGTATTTTCGTTCAGGGTTTGATATCAGGCACCTGATACCGAGTCCCTCCAAACGGTATATTTTTGTGGCACGAGCGATGCTGCAATTAAGTTTTGGCGATGGGATCCCCTTTTACGAACAAAGTTCCTTGGGAGGAGAAGACAACCTGAGAGGATATGGGAAGGATCGGTTTATTGATAAACATATGGTGGCATTTAATGTGGAGGAACGTATCCATCTATTTGGGATGAAGATGTTCAATGTCAGTATAGAATGTGAATTAACGCCATTTGTGGATATGGGGAGAACCTATAAGGATTTTAAATTTCGCCAATTTCATGATTGGGAAGTTACCCCTGGAGTAGGCTTCCGAGCCATTGTCCGTCCCAATGTTATGGCCCGGGTGGATTGGGGGTACAGCAGGGAAGGTGGAGCAGTTTTTGCTGGCCTCAACTATCCTTTCTGATACAGCTCATAGGTAATCTGCTCTTCCGGAAAAAACATGTATTGATAAGATCTAATGAATATGCGTCTATTTGTCCCAATAGGGCTACTCTTACTAGTAGGAGTCTTCATTCTCCCTTCTCGGGCATTGCAGGGTGAGGACTCAACCGACCAGCAATTTCCCGAGAGTCTTGAAAGGGAGTTGGAGGTTTTGGTGAGGGAGGGGGCAGCTAATTCAAGCGATCTCACGCGCTTGCTTCGGATGGCCGGCCTGTATCTGGATCTGGGTTATGGGGTGTACGTTGATCGGGAGCAGAAGTTGGCAGCTTTCCAGGAAGGAGCCCGTCTTGCTCAAAAAGCCTTTGGTCTTCGTGAGTCTTCTGCAGATGCCCATTTTTTGTATGCCGCCAATCTTGGGAGTGCGGCGGAGTTGGAGGGTTTGGTTTCAGCGGCATTGACGATTCAGAAGTTAAAGAAGCATGTGAATCGGGTGCTGGAACTTGATCCAAACAATGTTCAGGCTCACCATATGTTAGGGCGGATGTATGAGGAGTTACCCTGGGTGTTAGGAGGCGATCAGAACGTCGCTGGAGAGCACTTGAAAAAAGCGGTTTCTCTCGATAGCAGGTATGCACCGGCAGGGTTAGATCTTGCCAAATGGTACGTGAAACAAGGACAAAATTTGGAGGCAGTGAGGGAGCTAACCCGGGTTGTAAACACCCCTCCTCTTAAGAAGCGATGGATATGGGAACGGATTCATCGACCGGAAGCCCAAGCCTTGCTCCAGGAGACCATCAGTCAGGTGGATGTTGGCCGTTCCAATGCTCATCCCTGAAGTTAGATCAAATGCTTGACAGGCAATAGCAGCTATGGGAAGATTTTGGTTAATCATGTCGGAATTTGGACATTTTTAGTTATTCCCCTACAACACGTTAGGTTCTTCAAGAAAGGATGCGCAATGTCCTTGCTAAAAAGGATTGAAAGTCCAGCAGATTTAAAGAAACTTTCTCGGGACCAATTTCCTGAACTTTGTCAGGAAATTCGGGAACTCATTATAGAGGTGATCTCCCATGTTGGGGGGCATTTGGCCTCCAATTTAGGCGTAGTGGAATTGACGGTGGCTTTGCAGTATTTATTAAACACGCCAGAAGATAAAATTGTTTGGGATACCAGTAATCAGGCTTACACGCATAAATTATTAACGGGCCGTCGTGAACAATTCCATACAGTCCGCCAGTTTGGGGGAATAAGCGGATTTTGTAAACGAGAAGAAAGCATCTATGACACGTTTAATGCCGGACACGCCGGAACCGGAGTGTCCGCTGCCGTGGGCTTTGTGGAGGCACGTGAGCAGTTAGGCAAGTCAAATAAGGTCGTTTGCGTCGTAGGGGACGGGGCCCTCACTGCTGGAATGACATTGGAAGGATTGCAGCATGCCGGAGATATGGGCCGTGACTGTGTGGTGATCCTGAATGATAATCAAATGTCGATTTCCCGAAATGTCGGAGCTATTTCCGCCTATCTTAACCGGACCTTTACCGGGGAGTTCTACACAAGACTTCGTGAGGAAACCTCTCAACTCCTGGAAACCATTCCGCAAATTGGAGAACCCGTAAAGCGAATGGCGATTCGGGCCGAAGAGCTGGCTAAAGGCTTACTGCTCCCGGGTCTGCTTTTTGAAGAGTTGGGATTTCGATATGTCGGTCCAATTGATGGACACAATTTTGAGCATTTACTCCCGACGTTGGAGAATGTTTTGAAATTAAAAGGGCCTACTCTCCTGCATGTGATTACCAAAAAGGGATTGGGGTTTCAGCCGGCAATGAAGAATCCGGTTTGGTTTCATGCCTGTTCACCGTTTGATGCGAAGACTGGGCAACCGATGAAAAAGCCCGGTCACCCCTCGTATAGTTCTATCGCTGCTAAAACGCTGATTCGTCAAGCCAAAAAAGATAATCGTGTGGTGGTCATTACGGCTGCGATGTGCGAGGGAACGGGAATGTCTGAGTTTGAAAAGGAGTTTCCCTCCCGTTTGATTGATGTTGGGATTGCCGAGCAGCATGCAGTGACATATGCAGCTGGTCTCGCTGCGGATAATATGCGCCCGGTTATCTGTATGTACTCGACGTTTCTCCAGCGGGCCTATGATCAGGTTGTGCACGATGTGGCAACCCAGAATCTGCCTGTGACCTTTTGTATTGATCGGGGAGGATTGGTGGCCGAAGACGGAACGACCCATCATGGGGCTTTTGATTTTGCGTTTCTTCGGCATGTGCCCAATATGGTAATTATGGCCCCAAAAGATGAAAATGAACTTCAACATATGGTCCAAACAGGATTGGTGCATGATGGTCCGGTGGCGGTTCGATATCCTCGCGGCAGTAGCCTTGGGGTGCCTTTAGATTCTGAGCCCCTTCCTCTTTCAATAGGCCAGGGTGAGCTGTTATCTGATGGTCGAGACGTGGCGATTATCGCGATTGGAGTTATGGTTTCGGAGGCCATGAAAGCGGCTGAGCGCTTACAAGAAGAAGGCGTATCGGTGGCTGTCATTAATGCACGTTTTGTGAAGCCTCTAGATAAAAACCTTATTCGAGAAATTGCCAACAAAGTGAAATGCTTAATCACGGTTGAAGAAGGGTGCCGAATGGGCGGATTTGGATCCGCTGTATTAGAGTTTTTATCCGAAGAAGAATGTTGGAGTATGCCGACCAAAGTACTCGGATTGCCAGATTGGTACATTGAACAAGGGCCTCAGGATTTGCTCAGGGAAAAGTATGGTCTCACGGCGGATGGGATTTATGATCAGGCCAAGGCGTTGCATGACCGGGTTTCCCTGCAAGCAGTGATACGCTAGTCTATTCTCGTGTATATTTCTCGACGAAAAACCAAACAAATCCAGGTTGGATCGGTCAAAGTTGGTGGGGATGCCCCTATATCGGTCCAGTCTATGACGATTCCTCATCCGAGGGACGTTGCTGGGACTCTGGAACAGATCCACCGATTAGAGAAAGCTGGATGTGAATTAATTAGGGTAGCCGTGCCCGATATGGAAGCAGCTGATGCGCTTCCAAAAATAAAATCACAAATGACGGTACCTTTGATTGCAGATATCCATTTTGACCATCGTCTTGCTCTCAAAGCCGCCAAAGTTGTGGATTGCGTCCGTATTAATCCAGGGAATATTGGGCCATGGTGGAAAACCGAAGAAGTAATTCAGGCCGTCAATGACTATGGCATTCCACTCAGAATTGGCGTAAATGGGGGTTCATTAGAGAAGCATCTTCTTGAAAAATACGGCTACCCCACGGCTGAAGCACTTGCCGAGTCGGCATTAAACGCGGTTCATGCTTTGGAGGATGTTGGGTTTACCAATATGAAGGTGTCCCTGAAGGCCTCTGACGTGCACATGGCGATTGATGCCTATTGGTTGTTTGCCCAGCAAGCCAATTACCCATTGCATATCGGCATTACCGAAGCGGGAACTGCGATGACCGGTGCGGTGAAATCTGCTATGGGGTTAGGTTGGCTGCTTTCTCAGGGTATCGGAGACACCCTTCGTGTCTCTTTAGCGGCCGATCCTGTAGAAGAAGTCAAAGTTGGATTTGAAATTTTGAAATCGCTGGAGCTTCGGCATCGTGGTGTCAATGTGATTGCTTGTCCGACATGTGGGCGAGTGGAAATTGATGTGGTGAAAATGGCTAACGAATTAGAGCATCGACTGGGACATATCACCACCCCAATCACCGTATCTGTCCTGGGTTGTGTAGTGAATGGAATAGGTGAAGGAAAAGAAGCTGATATTGGAATTGCCGGGGGTCAAGGCGTAGGAATTCTATTTAAAAAAGGGAAATTATATAAACGTGTGCCATCTGAAGACCTTCTTCATACTTTGATTGAAGAAGTGGAGTTGATGGCCAAAGAGCAGGGTGGTCAGGGCCCGAGCGTCAATGGTCATGAGACGCCCGATGGCGTTTCCATTCATCAATCCCCAATGGAAGATCTTTCCTTAAGCCCGATACGGTCTGTCTCCAGAGAACTTCCCGTGTTGCCTCGTCAGTAATGATTCCAGCTAAAGAGCGAGAAAGCCAGATTTTCTCTTGTACAAGAGAAAATAGACTTCTTATAATGAGCTCGGAAAGGCGCCGTACCCAAGTGGCTAAGGGAGCAGTCTGCAAAACTGCGATTCAGCGGTTCGAACCCGCTCGGCGCCTCCATTTATTTTATCCTGTTTACCCCAGGCATTGGTTTTAGGATTTATGCCGGGAGTAGGAGTGGATGCTCTTGAAATATGGTGAAAATCCGGAGGGAGTAAAATAACAATGTCGGTACCTGTATCTCAAATGTATACCGTAGCTCATTATGCCCTCTCACAGCACTTTCGGGGTGTGAAGCGATACCCTCTTGTGCTCATGTTGGAGCCGCTCTTTCGGTGTAACCTGGAATGCGCAGGGTGTGGGAAAATCCAGTACCCGGATCATATTTTGAATCGGCGCCTGACGCCTGAGCAATGTTGGGCTGCTGCGGATGAATGTGGTGCACCTATTGTGAGTATTCCTGGAGGAGAGCCTCTGATTCATCCTGAAATGCCAGCCATTGCCGAAGGGCTTGTGAAGCGAAAGAAATATGTTTACCTCTGTACAAATGCCATTCTGCTTGAACGAAAATTACAGGACTATACTCCCTCGAAATACCTTACATTTAGCATCCATATGGATGGTCTCAAGGAAGAGCATGACCATGCCGTTTGTCGAGATGGCGTCTATGATGTTGCCGTGAAAGCCATTAAAGCCGCTTTAGCCAAAGGTTTTCGAGTGACGACCAATACGACATTATTTAATGATGCGGCGCCTGCTCGTGTCAGGCGATTTTTTGATGAAATGATGGAGTTAGGTGTGGAAGGCATGATGATTTCTCCTGGGTATAGTTATGAAAAGGCTCCAGATCAGCATAGTTTTTTGAGTCGTGATCGGACGCATTCGTTATTTGCGCAATTGCTGGCTCAACGTAAACGCGCCTGGCAGTTCAACCAATCTCCGTTATTTCTTGAATTTCTGATGGGAAAACGGGAGTATGAATGCACCCCTTGGGGGAATCCCACGTACAATATTTTTGGATGGCAGCGCCCCTGTTATTTGTTGCAGGATGGGTATGTATCCACTTTTCGAGAATTAATGGAAGAAACGGAGTGGGAGCGATATGGAACGGGACGACATGAACAATGCCGGGATTGTATGGTGCATTGTGGGTATGAAGCCTCTGCCGTGAAAGATACCTTCAGCTCATGGAGTGGGTTTTTTGGGACCGTCAGGGCAACCCTGTTTCCCAATGCTGTGTGAGGCTTCTTCTCCTTGTTTTTTCTTTTCCTTCCTCAACTCTGGGTCCTCTGGAAATTGTCTCCACGTTTAGCTGCAAGTGAGGGGTCATCATGGGTTTAGATGTAACTTCAACAGATTCTCCTCAATCATGGGAAGGCCGGCATCTGCAGCCATCGAATGAGAAAGAATTGCACGAAGCCATCGATCGCGTATTTGATTATCGAGGCGATGTGACGATTCACCTCCAAGCAGGGGAGCAGGTTGTAGGATTTGTATTTGATCGTCAGGAGAAGGCTCCTCAGCCGTATATTAAGCTATTCCTGCCAGGAGATCAGCAGCCTCGAACGGTTTTATACCAAGAGGTGGCTGGAATCGTATTCTCAGGGCAAGATACGGCGTTTGGTCGATCGTGGGAGGACTGGGCGCAAAAGTGGAAGAAGCCCGAGGCAAGCTCTTGACGACACGATCCACCCAAGCCTTTTTTTCCCTTCAATGCTCTGAAACATCCATATAATCCAAAACTGATTTTCCTTGTCATCTTACTCTGGCAGGATGAGAAATTTATTTCTCTCTCGACTCATTCACTAATATGTTTATTCTCTGAAATCACGGGAATGGCGAGTGGTAAACAGCGCGCAATAACGGAAGAAATAATTGACGGTTGGCTTCTGACTGTGATAGAAGTCCTGAACTTTTTTGGGCCCAAGAGACCTATGTAGCCCAAATATTTTTGAATTGGATAAATGGGGTTGGCAGAGTATTTTCATTGAAGGAAATGTGAAGGATCGTGAAAACTGAGTGATGTAGAGTGTACGAATATGGTGCACTCCCGTTACCTCGTTTTACCTTTAATTCTTTCTCTGTTAAACCATTTTTACTATCCGTGTGCTTTATGCTCTTCATGATGTAGACCATCGCTTTACGACCGAGGGTCGGGATTGTGGAAAAGGGCGGGATTGGCTCTGAATCGGCTGTCGTTTCGAGTTGGATGCTCGGACAGATGCTTCGAGGAATGGAAAGCAGATAACCTGGATTTAATAGAGTCGTTTTCCATTTTGAAGATGAAAGCCAGGGGCAACTCTTGGTTTTTTAATCTGGATGGTTTTGGTCGATTCGGAGAGTGGAGTTTGGCCGGGCTGATACAAAGACAGATCGAATCATTACGGCAAACTTTTAGCACCCATGCCGTGTCGTTCTGTAGATACTAAGATTTTTTGAGGAAGGTCGAATCTGGAAAATCAAGAATCAGGTAAACGAGGGGGAACAATGAACGAGTTTCAAACAGTGAAAAGCCTTTTAGTCAGTGGTTTGGCCGTCATGGGCCTTTTGATGTCAGCATGTGGTGGTGGCGAAGGTCCCCCGCAACCGCCTCCTCCTGCTCCCCCGGAATATGCGGATAAGCATATGCCGGCTGGCTATTGGAATAATCCAGAGATACTGGAAGAGGGTAAAGCGATTTTTACTGGTCAGCAGAATATCGATGTGAATTGTGCGAGCTGTCACGGAAAAGATGGAAAGCCTGTTAAGGCCGGTGCCCGGGACTTCCGGCGAACAGAGCAGATGCAGTTATATTCGGATGCCGTATGGTTTTGGCGAATTTCTGAGGGAGTGACTGGGACAAAAATGAAGGCGTGGAAGAGCAAGCTTTCAGAAGACGCCATTTGGAAAGTTATTGCGTATGAAGCGACTTTTGGGCTCAAGGGGATGGAATATGATGTTGCGAAAAAGCAATGGGTTCCTGCGGGAACAGCCGGGTCAGCGCCTGGAGGTGAAGCTCCTGCCGCGGAAGCTCCAGCCGGTGGAGAGGCTGAAAAAGCGGCAGAGTAATACAGGAATTGAATGAAAAATAAGGAGGGCGGGGACCCTTGAATACACTGAATCGAAGTCTATGGATAATTCTAGCGTTGGGCCTATGTGGTGGGGCTACGGCCTTTGGGCAGGTTCCGGATGCTCCACTTGTGGACTTTCCTTATTCGGGAAATCGAACGGCGGTGTGGGTCGTCGCTCAACTTCATATTTTGTTTGCGGCGTTTATTTTAGGTGCTCCAATTTTTGCGGTGGTAGCAGAATGGCTTGGATATAAGAATAACGATCCCAAATATGACCGTCTGGCCAAGGAAGTCATAAAGGTTACGGTCATCTTATACAGCATGACTGCCTTAACTGGTGGATTGTTTATTTTTGTCCTGCTCGGGACGTATCCTGACTTTTCGACATGGTTGATCAAGCATTTTTTCCTTGTGTTTGCGGTTATTTATCCTCTGCTGTTTATCCTTGAAACCATTATTTTGTATACCTACTTTTATTCATGGGATTCCATGAAGGGAGCGAAGAAAGGACGACACATTGCTCTTGGTATCCTTCTGAATATTGTTGGAACCGTGACACTCTTTGTCATTGACGGTCCAACGTCTTTCATGAATACCCCGGCTAAAGCGGCAGGAGATTTATCCCTGGTAGAGTTTATCCAAACGGCCAGCCTCTGGGACAAAATGGCTAATTTTAGCTGGATGCCCCTCAACCTGCATCGCCTGGTGGGAAATGTGACGTTTGGGGGTTTTATTGCGGGGCTAATTGCGGCCTATATGTTTATGGGGTCAAAAACAGATGAGGAACGGGCCTATTACGACTGGATGGGATTTGTGGGTAACATGATTGGAGTAGGAGCGCTCTTGCTTCTTCCGTTCATGGGCTACCTCCTGGCCTATGAGCTCTGTGACTATGATGCCTCGATTTGTCCCTACATGATGGCTGATCAGTTGTCCATGTTCTTTGAAATGCAAGGTGCCATGGTCGGACTCATCTTCCTGGCCAGCAACTATTATATATGGCTAAGTCTAAAGCGAATACAGGGTGTTGAGCAGGTACGGATATCCGGATTTGTGGCGGTGGTAGTGCTGCTCATGCCAGCCATCATGGGATTTACATGGAAAATGTTCCCTCCGCCTGAATGGCAATCGTTAATTGTCTTAGTGATAATAGTCGTCCTTCCTATGATTCTTGGAAAAGTTCCTGGTCTCAAGAATTTCACGGTGTCGGCATTCACCATGATTAAAGTTGGCTTTTTGATGATTGTGGTGGCGGATGCGATTTGGATGACCCCTCATGGTTTCGTCCCGACTCAAGGGCTGGCCACCGAGGAAGTCGAGCTGCCTTCTTGGGCGAGTGAATTAGCACTCATGCCGGCGAAGAATGCTGCAGCCTTTACTCTCGTATTTCTGACGGTGGTCAATTATCTGCTTTATAATCGCGCCATTAAGCGAGGGACGATTGTATGGGGGAAAATTGATTTTGCATCCCAATTCGTCCTCATATTCCTGGCTTTTAGCGCCATCTGGACTATGGGCCTCATGGGCGCCGTGCGCTCGTTAACTCGAAAATATTACCATGTCTATAACCTCGTTCCAGATTTTACTCCTGAAGCGTTTACGCCGACTCTGGCCTACTCGGCCTGGTGGATAACGGGAGTGACTATTGTGTTTTATGCGGTGGTGAGTTTTGCCATCCTTGTCACGCTGAGAGCGGGAAGTCCGAAGCCGGCTACGTCATTGGCATCGTCAGTGCCGGTTGAAGCTAAATAAGAAGGTTGAACAAAGAGGAAACAAATGGCTAACCAGAGTTTTGCCAAGAGTGTCATGAAGAAGACCGCCTTGGGGGTCATTATTGGGCTGTTATTGGTGGTGGGCGCTAAATACACTCATTTCCCGCCAGTCTTTCAGATCATGTTTTTTCTTTACGCGATACTAGGGGCTTTGGTGTTCATTCTTTTAGATGCTCCAGCGATGAAACGGTTGGAAGGGGTGAAGGCGGTGGGGGCGTTGGTGGTATTTTACCTCCTACTCTCCGGTCTCTATATTGCCGGAGCGTCGATTCTACCCCAGTTTGACCCGGAGGATGAGAAAGGGAAAATTGAAAAAGTCTTGAAGCTTCGCCGGGCCCAAACAGAGCTAGGGAAGGCCGATGAATTAATTGCCAGGGCAAAGGAATTGGATGAACGGGCTAAGGCTATTTCGAAACAACTGAGTTCTTTAGGTGCTGATGCTAAAGTTGAGGTGGCGGTTGCGACCAGCGGAGGCGGTGGTGGAGCAGCTTCCGGCGATCTTGTAGCCCTTGGGAAAGAACAATGGGAGCTACAAGAATGTTATAACTGCCATAAGTTGTATGGACAAGGTGGGAAAAAACGTGGGCCTGAGATGGATAATATCGGTAATCTTATGACTGTGGAACAGTTGAAAGAAAAGATTATTGATCCAAAAAGTTGGAAAGCAGAAGGATTCGATAAGGATTTCGAAAAAGGGAAAATGCCTGATAAGTATAAAGATCTCATGTTCCCACAAGAAATTGATGCGCTTGTTGCCTTTCTTGCTTCGTTAAAAGACGAGTCAGTTAAAACTCCGAAGCCGATAAAAATGAATTAATCAACATCTGAGGTTTTTCCCTGGCTATGCAACCAAAATTGACAGCAAAAGCGGTGTGTGCGAACAAGGAAGTCGGGAAGATTTCTAAGGTTATTGTTGATCCCCTTTCCCATCAAATCAGCCATATCATTGTTCAAGAATTGAATGGCCACGGGGCGCAACGCCAGATTCCTATTGACCAAATTCAGGAAGTAGTGAGCGAGGAGGAAATTGTCCTTCGGTGTTCACCCGAAGAATTCGGTCAATTTCCGGTGCTCGAGCGAGATCAGTACGTCACGATTAAGGAAGTTGAAATTGCCCATTTGGAAGATCATTTGCATGTGGAGCCCGGTGAGATTTTGGTTCCTCTTCCTCGGTTAGAGCAAGGGGTTCCCAGGCGCACATTTTTTACCAATATGACGCATGCGATTGGGACCTTAATTGCCTTGCCCTTAGTGTTTCCTGTGTTGAAGTATCTCATGAAGCCCATGTTCAAGCCCTACGATAATGCCTGGTTTTCCGTCGGCAATGTAAAGAAGGTGAATAAAGAGAATATTGGCTTCCAATTTAAATTTACCCGCGGGTTTAAAGAAGCCTTTATGCCAGAGCAACAGATTGAGAAAAACATTTGGGTGGTTAAGGCGACTCCGGCTGTACAACAAGCCGTATATGAGGGAAATGATAGAAAGTTTTATGATGATAAGGGGGATGTCATCTGGGTCAACAAGTCAAATTCTCCCTATATTGGCTACTCTGGGAAATGTCCCCATCTGGGTTGTGGGTATAAATGGAGAAAAACAAAAAATTTTCCAGATGGGGTGTTTTTATGCCCTTGTCATCTGAGTATTTATGATGAAGCTGGAAAAGTTATTGAAGGGCCGGCACCAAGACCGCTCGATGTGCTTCCTCTGAAAGTTGATGCCGGTGGAGAAGTGAAGATCATTGATGTTGAATATAAAGCCGGGGTTAATAACCAAATTCGGCTTCTGTAAAAGCCTAGGATGGAATGGTGAAAGGCGCATGAAGGAAGACAGTCAAGTCGCAAGTCAACAAAACGCATTCGAAAAGGTTGTTGAATTTGTTGATGAGCGGGTAGGTCTGAAAAATATTCAGGCCAAAATGCTGAATGAGCCAATTCCTGGCGGCTCTCGCTGGGCCTATGCTTTTGGCTCGGTATTGCTATTTATCTTTATTCTTCAAGTCGTCACGGGGATACTATTGATGTTTTATTATGTCCCCAGTACCGATCACGCTTACGCGAGTACTCAATACATCATCCACGAAGTGGACTACGGGTGGTTTCTCCTGAGCTACCATTTTTGGGGATCCTCTGCCATGGTGGTGATGGTCTTCGCGCATATGTCCCAAGTTTTTTTATGGGGTGCCTATAAAAAGCCACGAGAACTCATCTGGTTGGTAGGCTTAGCTTTATTTGGCATTGTGATGGGTTTTGGCTTTACAGGCTATCTCCTTCCATGGGATCAACGCGCATATTGGGCAACGGTGGTCGGGGTTGAAATTATGGATAAAACCCCGGTTGTGGGGGATTTTATAGCTCGATTTCTTAAGGGTGGTCCCACCCCGGGGCAAATGACGCTAAGTCGGTTTTTTGTCATCCATGTCATGATCTTGCCGGCTGCATTAGCAGGGCTGGCCGGCCTTCATATTTTCCTTTTTAGAAAGGCCGGGCCCGCAGGTCCGTTTAGGGGCACACCTGATGAGATCAAGGCCAAAACAGATTATTTTTTTCCTCGTCAGATTTGGAAAGATATTGTGGCTATGGCCACGGTCTTTTTAATCATCTGTTCCCTTGCCTTCATTGAGCCAGTGGTGTTGCTGGAAAAAGCGACTCCTGATCCCGGTGATTATCATCCGGAGCCGGAATGGTATTTCTTGTTCTTGTTTCAGTTGCTTCGATTGAAAATTTTTGGCGGGGAATTTGGCCAATTTCTTGGGGCTATGGCCATACCAGGGGCATTTATGGCGTTTTTAGCGGCCCTGCCTTTTTTGGATACAAGTTCAGAGCGAAATATCTTTAAGCGGCCAATAGCTCTGATTGGTTGGACGGTGATTATGGTATTTATTCTGGTGTTTACTGTGTCAGCCATTATAAACCGACACTTTTTAGACTAATCTCTGGGAACATATGTCAAATACGAAGTTAGGGCTTTTAGTTTTCTGGCCTACATTCTGGACCGGATTTCCAATAAAGATGGTGGTCGCCTTGTTGTTGCTTGCGGCACATATGCATCCATGGGAGGGGAGCGGGCTTTTTCTTTTGTTACTTGTCTCCATACCAGTTGATATTTGGGCTCTTGGTCTATGTGCAAGAACCGTATTTATTGACAGGTTAAAGGTCGATCCGAAACCAGGCTTTGGTCTTCATCTTTGGGTCCGATGGGCAGTCTTTAGTCTTTTGACATTACCAATCATCATGATCGTGGTGTCCACGGTGACGGAAGCCACTCAGTCGGTGGTTTCCAGTATTGTTGAATCAATCAAAGAGAATATATTCGTCATTCCCGTCGCCGAACAGATAAGTCTTGAGCTGGTGATGTGGGGGAGTGTTTCGTCTATTGTACTTATTCTTTGTATATTGGGGTGGCTGTATGGCCTAGGGTGGCTCGCCCAACCATTTGTAAAAAATGCGACCCCGGTAAAAGGGTCAGCAGTGGACCAGGCTAAATTTTGGGACAGCTTACGTATACCATCGGATCAACCTCTACTCCTAACCGCCTTTACTGGGGCGGGTGTCGTACTAGTGTTTCTCTTCTGGGTTCTCCTGCCTTCTACGACGCCACACCCACATGAAGAATATGTCTATACTTTTGAACAAAAAGGAGTGGTCAAAGTTGAGCCACAAAAGGTATTGAAGGAAGCGGAGCAAGTTCTGGCCACCGCGGAACTTGTGGTGAGTAAGCTTCAGGAGGAAAAGTCTGGAGATACAAAAACGTCTTTAGAAGCTGGTGACCTTTCACCTAAAGCCAAACCGGAAAATAAGGCTGAGAAGCAACCTCCAGTAGAGGATGGAGGAAAACCCTAGAAAAGGTTTGTGGGCTCTGGTGGGTAGCCTTGAACAAAATAATGAACGATCGAAGGGGGGCCAGAATGACATCGGCCGGCCAATTACGACACGCACCCGTTGTGCAAGGAATGAATAGAATGCCTGGATTGCTTAAATTTGGAAGTTTATTGGCCCTTCTCTTTTTCCCGGCTTTGGCTATGGCGGCTGGAGGTGCTGAGATTCAGGCCATGTCGGTTGAATATCGGGATGTCCCTGGAATCGGTAGTCGTAACCTGGTATGGGTTGTCGCGCAACAACATTTGTTGCTGGCTGGTTTCGTGTTAGGTGTTCCGATTTTTGCCTGGATATGCGAGTTGGTTGGATGGAAAACCAAGGAGCAACGGTATGACAAGCTCGCCAAAGAGTTTACAAAGCTCCTAACCTCAGCCTATGCCACCACCGCCCTTTTCGGCGGAATCCTTCTGTTCCTGCTGATCGGACTCTACCCTAAGTTGATGGCCTATCTGACCGATATGTTTTTCCCTTCCTTCCTTGTCTATTGTTTGCTCTTTTTATTGGAAACGGCCACCCTATATATGTATTGGTATGGGTGGGATTACATGCAGGGCAATAAAAAAACTTTCCATCTCTTTTTAGGGTTTCTTTTAAATCTTTTTGCCCTCGGAATCATGATCGTACCCAACTCATGGGCAACCTTTCAGGCCAGTCCGGTGGTGGTGGGGGAGGGAGATGCTTGGGCTAGGGCTTGGATGGCTATGCAAAACCCAACCTGGTGGCCAGTCAATATCCATAGATTGATCGCCAACGTGGTGTTGGGTGGATTTATAGTCGGAGCGTATGCGGGTGTCCGCTATTTACTCGCGGTATCACGTGAAGAGCGGGAGCACTACGATTGGATGGGGTATGTCGGGAATTTTATTGGGGTGTTTGGTATGTTACCCCTCCCATTCGCCGGCTATTGGCTTATGCGGGAGGTCTACCAATACAACCAACAAATGGGGATTACCCTTATGGGTGGTTTCTTGGCATGGCTGTTTATCCTTCAGGCTATGCTCATTGGAGTGCTCTTCCTCGGAGCCAATTACTATTTTTGGTTGGGAATTACCCACCGAATTCCAGGGTCTGAAAACCAATATAAAAAACCGGTGATGGGGATGCTGATCGTCCTGTTATTGTGCCTTGGAGTGTGGATGACTCCGCATTCCTTGGTGGCGAGCTTGGCGGAAGCACAAAAAATGGGCGGTACTCACCATCCTTTACTCGGGGTGTTCGGCGTAATGTCTGCAAAAATGACCGTGTCCAATATCATGATACTCGTGACGTTTATGAGTTTCATTATGTATTGGCGGGCGGGAAAACAAGAAACTGCAGGATGGGCCAAAGCTGCCAAGGCTATTATGGGAGGGTTACTGGTTATCGCAGGTATCGCCGTTGTGGTTCTTGGGGTATGGGGATATTTTGTCCCAGCCATTATCCGGATTAATTATTTCTCGGTTGCCCAGGTTTTAATTGTGCTGTTCATCATGATTACGTTCACCCCATTAACCGCTTTGTTAATGAAAAGTGCTAAAACGACCACGGAAATGGTATGGGGAAAAATGCCTATTCGGGCTGGATATAGCTTGGTCTTAAATGCGGTGATGGTGATTTTGCTCATGTCCCTAATGGGATATGCACGATCATCATCTCGAGTGCACTGGCACATTTATGGCGTCATGAGAGATACCTCGGATTATGCATATTCCCCTGCGTTAGGGTATGCGGCGGCATTTATGTCCCTTAATACATTTGTGTTTTGCCTGATCGTCGCATTTATTTTTTGGGTAGCGACCTTGGGCGATAAGGCCAAAGCCCAGCCGCCAAAGGGATCTACAATGGGAATTCCTGGCCACACCGCTCCGGCAATGGCTGGTGGTGCACCGAGTTCAGGGGAAAAACTTGAATAGGGATGGAGTAAGAGAAAGACTCAAGAGCCATACATCTTTGAAAAGCATGGGTGAGGAAACATGAGTGAAGTCGCGCTATTGCAGATAATCGGCATGTGTGTCATTGGGGTGGGTATCCTCATCCTGTTGTTTATTAAGGGCATGTTCCTTCGGGTGCTTGGATTCGTCGCGATGGTCTTGGGAGTTTTTAGCTTAATTGCCTTGAGTGTTCCCCAAATGGCGTCCTTGCCTCCGGCGGTGGAAACCTTCGATCTTGCCAGCGTCAAGAGTCCAGATGATTTGGCCTCCATTGGGCAAAAAATATTTTTTAGCAAGGGACAATGTGCGTTATGCCATTCCATTGGACCGAGCGAATCGGCCAGATGCCCTGATTTAAATGGCATTGGAGCAAAACTGTCTGCTGAATTTATCTATGAAAGTTTAACCCAGCCTCAAGCCTATATTTATTTGGACTTCAGGCATGATGGTATTCCAAAAGAATATCCTGCACAGATGCCCCATATTGACCAGGATCCCATCGGCTTAAGCAATCAGGAAATTTATTCGGTTATTGCGTTTCTCCAAAAAATGAGTGGGGAGCCCATCAGTATCAAAGTTGAAGATATAATGGAAACTGCGCAAGAAACAGCCAATTCCTTAAAGGTGGCTTCGGTCTCCTCTTCACTTAAATCCCAAATTCAGAATTTGGCGGACCGCTAAAGGAATAGCCATAATGAGGAGAATATCATGAAAGGCCCAATCATTAGTGGAGCTATCATTCTTGCTGGAATGTTCATATTTTTGAAATTCCTTCTTCCGTTAGTGACGGCACCTCTTCCAGCCAGTTTAATTTACCTATATTTGGCCCTTGTTCTGAGTGGAATAATGATTTACGGAACCATGAGTGCGCCTTCCTTGGAGGCCATGATGGGGCCAATCTTCAGATTTTTGTCGGGGAAAGGACAGACGGGAGCAGGGCAGATGGCCCGGTTGGCGGTGTTGGTTATGTTCCCGCTTTTGGTGGGGTGGCAAACGTACAGCCGACTGGTCCCTAGCGACCTTCCACCTGCCGAAAACAGAACCATTCATCCGGCCCCGCCAGGTGAATTTGTCGGCTTATCCAACCCTTATCCCAAAACCCCTGAGAATATTATGATGGGCAAAGGCCTGTATGCCGCCTACTGCTCACCCTGTCACGGAGCCAATTATGATGGAAAGGGTCCAGCGGCCCCTGGCTTTAATCCACCTCCTGCCAACTTTAGTGACCCGGGAACTATTGCGCAATTACAAGAGGCGTATTTGTTCTGGAGAATAAAAAAAGGGGGAGTGGGTTTACCCGTCGAAGGCATGCCTTGGAAATCGGCTATGCCCCGATGGGAAGAGGAATTGCCAGAAGAGTTTATTTGGAAAATTATTATGGGTGAATATGATGGGGCACACCAATCCCCTCGGACTTGGGAAGAAGAAGAAGAATAGACTCAAGCCAATTATGTTGTGGATGAATGAGTGGAGAATATGACATGTTGAACGGACTAGGAAACCTCAGGACACTATCCATTATTGGGCTGTTCGGGGTCCTGGGATTTTCGTCAGCTTTTGCCAATGAGCCACCTGCTTCAGATGAGCCAGGTAGTGTCTCGGTTCGATTGTATCAATTAGAAGGCAGCTTGCCGTCAGAAGACCCAAATTCTTCACAATGGGATTCGGTGCCTAGTTCGGAATTTAACCTGGCGCCCCAGGTGCATTGGCCTCCTAGAATCCAGGAGGTGACGGTGAAGTCGGTCAAGGTCAAAGGGGTTCATAATGGCCAGGAACTGGCTATTCTCGTGGAATACGCAGATCCTACCGAAGATGCCGCCGATGCCGCAGCACTTGAATTTATGGTGGGTGATAAAATGGCTCATTTCGCGCATGGCCAAGAAATGTTGCAGGTTGAAGGGGGACCAGTAAATATTTGGTTTTGGAAAAATGAAAGTGGCAAGGCAGTTGATATGAGCGCAAAAGGGTTTAAGACCTTGGAAACCCAACCTCATCAGGATGTTCAAGCAAAAGGTGTTTGGCAAAATGGTATTTGGAAAGTGGTCTTTTCCCGTTTATTGAAAACCGAGGATGCTCAGGATGTGCAAGTAGAGGAAGGCGAATGGCGTAATGTAGCATTTGCCTTTTGGGATGGGGCGGTTGTCGATGGTCTGGTAAAGGAAAAGGGGGGCCAGAAAGCCGTCTCTACTTGGTGGTATGTTCGGGCGGAACCGAGTGCAGATAATTCCATTTTTGGTTGGGTTATTTTGGGGTTAGCCCTCGCAGCGGCATTTGAATTGGTGATAGTCAGAAAACTGAGAAAGGGGCAATCAGTATGAAACGGGTAGCGGGAGGCGGTCGCGATATGACAGTCATCGGGTTGGCCGTCCTCGGAATAACCTTCACGCTATTTTCTGGCTGTGCGCTTTTTGAGGATGAAAGAACGGCGAAGGGTCGAAAGCTCTATAACCACTATTGTAGTCATTGCCATGGGGAGACCGGACAACAGGGAGAAGGATTCAATTGGGAGCGCATGTCGGACCCCCGGCCTAAAAATCTTGCATCCAATGCCGAAATGTCCACTTTCAGTGATGAGGAGATTTTTCATACCGTTTATCGAGACATGAAAGATACCACGGATCAAAAAGTCATTGATGATGAGGACTATTTTGCAGTACCAACCATGCCGACCTTTAAGTACACGTTATCGGAGGAAGAAATCTGGTCAATTGTGGGATATGTTCGAACCCTTCATGGGATGTCGCTGAGCTATGATTTGGAAACAAGAAAGAAGGAATTGGAAGAGGCATTACAGGTGGCGCAGCAAGAGATGGAAACCACAAAGGCCACCTATGAGGCAGCCGTCGAAAAGGCAGAGGCCGCGCAAGCAGCGTATGAAGAAACGTTAACTGATGAGCAGCTTGAAAGTTACGAACCCAAAGAAGTGACCATTCCTGAAGAAGAAGTGTTTCTTGCCGCCAATGAAAAATATGAAACGGCAAAAGCCGCCGTTGATAATTTTTTAAAACGACCGAAAAAGCAACAAGTCCCGCGACCTGATCTTACCATTGCTGAAGAAGACCGTGCGGCTCAAGCTAAACTGGGAAAGCAGTTATATAATGATAAATATGGATGCCAGGGATGTCATAGTCTCAACGATGAAGGCGGGGTGGTTGGCCCTGCATTGGATCGAGCAGGCTTTCGCCTCAATCCTACATGGGTCTATCGATGGATTCTATATCCTCAAGCCATGAAAAAACATACCAGGATGCCAAATTTGGGGATTTCAGAGCAAGATGCAAAGGCTCTCACGTATTATCTCGGGACGCTCCAGGCCCCAAAACATGAAAATCAGAGTTCAACATCAGAATAATCTCCCAACGGCCATTTTTCTTTTTGAGAAGTGTATTTTTTAGGCTAAACTTACCATGACCAGGTGCTCTTCTATGATTTTAGTTTCCGCCAGGAACCACTAAACGCCGATGGTCGTAAGATTAAAAGCATTGGGAAACGCTCTTGATGCCCAGGGCAGGTTGGAAATTAGAAAAGGAAGATGAGCGCTTAAGATCTGAAGGAGGTGTTTGGCTAATAAAAATTAACGCAAGCGGTCGTGTTGTAATTCTTTCCAAGTGTACCTATCGAAGCCCCATCAAAATTCCTCCTAAAATAAGAACCCCAATCCAGATATGTTGTTTGAATAAAGACAAAGCTTTCTTCCCTGAAATCTTTGAGCGGAGAAGAAGGACTTGATAGCCCAATATGACAGCTACTCCCCCTAAGGTGAAAGAATATTCAACTCCCAGATGATTGATTCTGGCGACCAAGGCCAAGCACCCCAGCATAAACAAAGCGGCAATTCCCACCCCAAGCCAGGTGAAGGATCCAAAGAGAATGGCGGTGGATTTGACCCCAATCCTTTGGTCATCATCTTTATCCTGTATGGCGTAAATCGTATCGTAGACCATCGCCCAACATACCGTTGCAGCAAAAAGAACCCAGGCCGACAGGTCCAATTCGTTGCGAACAGCGGCCCACGCCAAGACGCCACCCCACCCAAATGCTAAGCCCAAAACAAATTGGGGAACATGGATGAAACGCTTGCAGAAGGGGTATCCCCCAGCAAGCACCAATGCCACAGGACTCAAAGCAAGCGTCAGGGGATTCAAGAACAATAACAAGATGGCTGCTAACCCAAGCAAGACGGCCAGAAATGCTACTGCTTGGGAAGGGGTTAATTGGCCGGAAGCGAGGGGGCGATGCCGCGTCCGTTGGACTTCCCGATCGAATGACCGGTCTGCCAGGTCATTCATAATCACTCCCGCACTTCGCATGAGGAATGATCCCAAAATAAAAATCATAAGAAGTTTAAGGCTGGGCCAACCCTCGGAAGCTAGAAACAGGGACCAAAGCGTGGGGAAGAGTAAAAGTAGAGTCCCTGTTTGATTGAACAACCGGATTAGATTGGCAAATGCAACGGAAGAAGGCATAGACTGTATGTAGGGATGACTATAAGAATAAGTGAAACGTATGGTGTGACATGAGAATGGCTTAATCCGCCTGATCAGAGCAAACAACCCATGAGTTCTAATTCATGTGAATGTGAATCCCATGACTCAAAAAGCCCTACAGGTTTATTTCACCGTAAATCGTGCGATACAGAGGATTCGATCCGGTTCTTTGGAAGGGGCAACCACGATCATCCATTCGCCGATATGAAAATCTGGATGTAGTGATTTCCTGCTCCACATGCGATAGCCTGGAGAAGGTCGAATGGGGATGTCCACTTCTGAAATTTTGGTCCATGTTCCGTCGGTTTTGTGATGCCAACTGTGACGAATCTTTCCTGTTGAGGTTGCTTCGATTTTTGTCCAAAATATCACGTGGGAGGTTTTTGAAGTTTGAACCTCTGGAATGGCCGCTTGCCCGTTTTTATCTTTTTCGCAATAGGCCGGAGGCAGGAATATTCCCTGTGGGGTTCTCTTTTTCACCTCCTTGGATAACACGACAGTCTTAACCAGAAAATCAGCCTGTGCCAAAAGAGGTGTACCTGCCAAACCGATTATGAGCCCGATTCCCCTAAATATGTGTTTTACTCGATTACCCACTTCCGCCCTCATATGGATCTTGAGATAACGTCAACCCAAGAAACTAAAATATACCTGCTGCCTTGTCAATGGAGAGAGTGAGGTGAGGATAAATGGGCGGACTCTACGATTGATCGGCCAAAATCCTCCATTTTTCCAAAAGAGCCAGAATCTTTGGAAGTTGACGTTACTAAGCGACGAAAGGTATAAACGACCACAAAGAAAACCTACCAAGCTTGTGCTCCAGAGCGTTCTGTCTTTCGCAATTTGATTACTCCAATGTGAGCCGGCGTAGCTCAGTGGTAGAGCAGCTGATTCGTAATCAGCAGGTCGGTGGTTCAATCCCACTCGCCGGCTCCAGCCAATTTCCTTTCGGACAGGCTTTTAAAGTTATAGGTCCAAGAGATTCGGCTTTTTCTTCTTTCACAACGAGTATCGGTAATCTAATCTGGATGCCTAGAGCCTATATGGCCGCTATTTCTTTTCCCGTCAGGTTCTAACTCGTTGGCACTTCTCCTTACCTTCCTCTGAAATTCAGGCTCTCCAGCCAGAGAAAATATTTCGACCATTTATCTAATTTGAGTGTGGTGACTCCTGTCAGATTCCCTAACAAATTTGTCGCCATGCAACTCTAATTAACCTGCCCTCAAAGCACATGATCTCACCCTACTGCCCAAGGTCTACTAGAGCCAACTGTCAACGAATTTTACACCGGGTTTTTATTGATTCAGACTATCGTAGTGTTCCAACACCTTAATCACCCCTGTTCGTTTAGATTTTATGGAAATGGTGTTTGTCTGGTGAGTTCGGAAGAGAGGCACATGGTTTGCTTAACCGAAGCTGAGAACAGGAACACTTATTATTTGAGGGACATTATGAGAATCTGTGAAAAATGTCAGGGATCAATGGTGCTAGAACGCGCCGTGGATTTAGAGGTTGGATTAAGTCTTTTGTATTTTGCTTGCTTGAATTGTGGAAAACGGATTCAAGCCGAAAAAGAGCCGCGCCCTTTAGTACATTAATGATTGTAATTTATATAACTATGAATACGGAGGAGTTATGAAAAAACAGAATCGACCATTGACTTATGATGAACGGAAGGCGGCTGAAGCCGCGTTTCGAGGGGCACCATTCGACCCGCAATTGTCCGAATCTGCCAGAAGGATATATCTAGGAATTTCCTCTGCAATGGCGAACAAACGTAATGAGGCATTCCAGGATTATGATCTTACACAACCGAACGTTAGGGCCAAGTGCCCGTCAACGGAATCGCAGACTCGATCAAGAGCAAAATCTTCCTTATGGTAATTTCAGTCCACTCTTCTCAGGACAACCCGGGAATCGGGTTGTCCTCAGCCATTCCCTTCCGTTAGCGCTCGACAGCGCGTAATTCCTCATCTACAATAATTTTTGGTTACGGGATCTTCTGGGCGTTGAGCTTAGTCGGAGAGACTGTAGCTGCATGGTGGAGTGGATTATGCCAAAGAATGTTCGGGTGCCTTCCTGGTATTGGATCCGGTTTTTTCGCCAATTTTTGTGGTGAGGTATAATCATCATACTGTCATCACGCTACTCAACCCATTTATGAAATTGGCAATCAATACACATAGTTTATGGGCTCGACTCCCACAGGATACAGGATTAATTCATGGGTTGATGTTTCTTTTGGTTCTTTTTGCCGGGACCTGGGCGTTTGCCTATGCGGAGGGAATGAAGTCCGAGGAGGAGGTGACCAACCAAGCACGGGCTGCGTGGATGAAAGGATCCGCTAATCAAGCATTAGATATTCTTGACCAGGAAATTCCCCATTTTCCCCATAATACAAATTTCCAAAAACTTCGAGGAAACATTCTGACGACAATCCGTCGGAACCAGGAAGCCTTAGAGGTCTATGATGCCATACTGGAACGTGAGCCAGATTCGTTGCGAGTTCGGTGGGCAAAATGGAGTGTATTGATTCGGATAGGAGAGGGAGATTCGGCCATTACCGAGCTTAGAAGTATCGCCAAACGATCATCTCATAACCCTCTGGTTCATCTGCGTTTAGCACAAGAACTTCGGAAACTTGATCGTTTAGAGGAGTCCCTAGAATCATATCGCCAAGCGGTACTCCTGGCTCCGGAAATGACAGGATGGCGATTGTCTTTAGGCCGCGCGCTTTTTGATGTCTTGGATTATGAAGGGGCCAGAAAGGAAGTGGAAGGGGTATTGAAAAATGTCCCAAAAGGCTCTCCGGTCGAAGCTGCTGCTCGCAATTTGTTAATGGTGGTGTATGGGGCTACAAAGGAGAGAGGGCGCCGTTTTCAACCCATATTTACCCCGGAGGGCACCGGGGCAGATCTTAAGCAATGGGCGTTGATCCGTAATAAGGCCTGGAAACTTTTTACGGCTGGCCGGTATGAGGAAGCCGAGCCGGTATATCGAGAAGTTCTCATCCTCAAACCTTCCGATCATCGAGCGGCTTATGAACTCGGTCAGACTTTAATGGAATTGAATCGCTATCAGGATGCCATCGATTTTCTCCAAAAGGGGATTGATCAGGGTGCGTCCAATGAGGTGTATTTGGACTCTATTTTTCGTATTGGCCAGTGCCTGGTGGAATTGGAACGATGGCCTGAAGCGTTGATGCATTTTGAATTACTTCAGGAGTTAGGCCCTGCACCAAGAGTTACTTCAGAGGAGAGCCAGGAAAGTACCGATGATGCTCCGATCGTTGCCGGGGCACCAGTTCTCGATATGCAAAAGGTGGCACAATGGTTGGAGAAGATTCGGACGCATCTTCCCAGTACCCAACAGTCCACAGTGGTTCCCAGTCCAGTCAGCCCTGATCCCGTCATCCCCGATACGTCGCCGGTTCAAACTGAGGAATTGCCAACAAGAAGTCTAGAGGGTTTGGAACCGGTTCATTCCCGAGCATCCCTAATGGGGCGTGACGCGGATTTCAGTTGGTTCCGATTCGCCATTCCCGCAGAGATGGTGATGCGTGATGATCTACTTATGGGGTCCCATGAATTTATTCCCATTGATCCGGGAGACACTTTTCCCGTTAATCAACCAGAAATATATGTGGTGTTTGGCTTAGTCACACCTTCCTACGATGAAATTCCCTTAACGGCCAAATGCTTTCTTGAAAAGTCTGAGATTTCGTCCAGTCAGGTCGCGTTAGTCCAGGATCGGGTCATCATGAGCATGAATGATCAATCCGGATATTTTCGGTTTCAAATTTCACCGGAAGGAGGCTGGAAACCCGGACTCTATCGTTGTGGTTTATTTGTGGGAGACGAGGCCTCGGCTTATAACGTAGCTGATGATGTGAGATTTCGAATTGTTGCCTCAGATTAGGCAAGGAGCACTAGAAAGAGCATTTGAAGATCAAATGATCTCGTTCTTCTTGAAGCGCGTGTGGGTTGTGCAGGCTATTCCTTTTTGTCCTTCATCAATATTTTTTTGGCGCCATTCCAAATCATTTTCTGCTACTTGAATTTCCTTGCACACCTCACTTCTCCATTTGAAATACCTCCGATTAACCGACAAAGGCCCTACCTACATGGTAGCTTCTGTGCTGTTTACCCTCAATAAGGATAAAGCTTCATTTTTCACCAATACAGTTTCGGGTTTCGTGTAATAGTATAGTGCTTCGATCGCATCAATGGGTGGGGAGTTGGATGGAGATGCCCGCCAAAAATTCGTTGGGAAAGTCTTATACCCGTCTTAAGACAAAATTATGGCAAATGAGCAAATCGGTGGCTTCTCCGTTGAGTCGACCGTCGGTGGTGTACCAGTCTTCCAAACCTAGGAGAACAGTGTTCTCAATATGTCTGGACGCACGCCATTTCCTACAGGAGATCCTGAAGATGCGGTAGCCAGGTTACTTGGAAAGAGCTGTTGTTTTTTGAGCAAAAAAGCGAAATATTGGATTCTTCAATATGTGTGAAAAGATTGTGCGGCCATTATCCTTCCTCCTTCCGGCAAAGCGACCAAATGCAAATGGCAATTAATCACTGATTTTTGCGGGGATGGTGAAGGTGGATCCGTCTTGGATATGGGCTTGTTGCCAATCGTGAATGGATTGACCGATGAGTGGTTCGTCGGGAGTCGGATGAGGGCCAATGGGATATCGCATGGTGTATCCCATTTATCACCATGAGTTCCCGGAAGGTTTGTGACAGCTTCTCCTGTGATGCGGGCTGTGATTCATTCAAATATTTCATACTCCGCCCCGAAGGCGCCAGATATTCGGAAGCGGCCAGACAAAACATCCATTGTCATGAGGCAAGAGGCGATTGTCTGAGTAGTATTTCACGTATGGGGCGGGCCGGAACCCATTCTTGAACAAAGCGGTCGAGACGGGCGAAGTGGTTTCTGCCCAAGCAACCAGGCTCTGCATCCAGAAGTTCGTGGAACCTCGGCGTACGTGGAATGTCCACTTAGGATGAGAGTAACTGCATGAATGGTGAGTAACTGATAGGTAATTGGAATGGAAGGGAATGAAGGTGAGCTTGCCTCTGGAAGGGGGGATGCCGATCAGAACGGGAAGTACTTCCAGTAAACAGGCGAAGCGGTCCTTGGGTTTGACGGCTGGCCAAAGTTGAAGAAGCACAAATCCCAATATCCAAAAATTTCAAATTTAGATTGAGGCATGGGTCTATAGGATACGGAAAACGCCTTCGGTCCGTTTGGTGGGAAGGTTGTCCCGCAGCGAACCCTATTTCATTATTATTTGAGTTTGCTTTACAGGTCACTACTGTCCGGTTAAGAATGAAATAAATTCAATTGGTTACAAGACCTCTCATCTTCACCATCGTTTTTGGTGTTGAGAAACTCCGGAGTTAAAGGGATTTTCTCGAATAGGGTCACGGAAAAAATCTGTAGTAATGTGT